>JAIDME010000005.1 GCA_029050705.1 Acetatifactor sp. | reverse complement strand
TTTTTTGCGGCATCAGGTATTGTGTTGATATTTGCGGTCCCGGTAAAGTAGGAATGAAGTCAATATTAATTGATAGAAAAAACAATTTCTGTTGTGAAGAAAATGAGCTTAAACCATGGAAGATAACAAATTCACTGGAAAATATTATGGAGTTAGTTTCGGAATAATGTGTAGATGTAAAAGAACTAATAAAATATTTGGAATAACAGACAGGAAGATGAATCAATTGAAGATAAAAATAAATCGTGATAGTGTTTGCATGGCAGACGATATTGATGAACATAAAAAGACGTATCAGATGGATAATGATGCAACATATAAAGATTTATTTTATATGCTGAAAAGGATAATTTTTTCCCTAATGTATATGGTAACAATGTGGTGTGGGTTTCGACAACAGAGTATTGTGAGTGTGTATTTTCATATTTTACAAAGACGAATAAATTGTCAAGGGAATTATGCGAAAAACACCTGAAAAATATATGCGGCCCATCATATGAGATGCATTTTGAATATTACAGCAGTCCGGGAAAATGGAAAGAGAAAATTCTAAAAATGTATGATGGAGATGAATATACAATGTGGCGTGAGGGATGGCTTGATGAATTAAAATATTGTGATAGCCTTATTGCCTCAGATACGAGACATTAGTCGAATAGAAAGATTAAAAAAAGCAGATCAGGAATTTACTGCGGTGGGACAGAAGATGCATTAAGAGAGGCTAAAGGCCAAATTGGTTATCAGGTGGAGATTGAATATGACTTTATTGGAAATAAACGCCATAAAAGAGTGCATCGATAAAGCCAAAGGTGCAAATAAAATAAAAATAGGAAGGTCCGCCGATTTAATTTGGATTGCCATGAAAGGAGTCGATGGTAAAGATTATGCGCTTCATATGCAGACTTTTTTTAGATTTTGTAATAATGAAGAAGTATTAATCACTGATATGGATAAATATCAGCCAATTTCGCCAATGACTGATAATGAAGACTTTGATTGGGATTTAAAAGGAAACAATTTACTGGACAAATGGTGTGATGAGTTTAATAAAAATTTATCAGATAGTATTATAATTAATTCTATAGAAATAAACAATTTTGGTGATCTTAAAATTTATTTCAGTAATTCTATCACATTAACTGTTTTTGTGGATACAACCTCAAATGACGAGTGCTGGCGTTTCTTTGTATGGCGTGGAAAGGAAAGGAATCTTGTTATAACTGGCAGAGGAATTCAGTGTCAGGAGGGAAATGTCAATGAATAAAAAAGAAAAAAACTATGTTTCAGAAAAAATGCAGATTCTTGTTGGAACTAAGGTTACTGACATTAATAGAAATCATGGAGACATTTGGATTGATTTCACTGATGAACACGGTAAATGTTATATCTTATTAATGCAGACCTTATTTAGATTATGCAGCAAGGAAAAAATATTAATTACTGACACAGACAAGTATAAAGGTTTTGATTCAGAGAATGATGTTTTATTTGAGTGGGATGTTTGTGGTGCAAATATATTTGACAGATGGGTGACTTCTAACAAAAATGATTTACTGAAAACACTTACTGTTCAAAATGTCAAAGTCACAGAGTTTGGAGATTTGGTAATTTTGTTTGACCAGAGCATCTCATTAACTGTATACTTAGAAGTTACAAATGCCACGGAATGCTGGAGGTTCTTTGAAAAGGGTAATGACGAGAAGTACGATTTAGTTGTTTTCGGAAATTGTATTAATGTGGATATGCTTAGTTAATGTCCGTAATTTTGAATGCGCCGAGACTGTGGAACGAACGTAAAAAATACATAAACAGGAATGAAAACAAGGAGGAGTATGATATGTGCCAGGCCATGAGAGAACTGCCGGCGGATGCGGCAGCATTTGGAAAAGAGCAGGGAATCAGCCAGGGAGCGGCAGATTTTAGAGAGAAGAGGATCGTTTTTGCATGACAATATTAGATTTAATCAAGAAATGCCCGTATTAACATGGTATGGTTATGAAGATGTGAGGTGTTTGTCTTGATTTTATCGGAAGGAGTTATATGGTACAGATTAATGATGCAGCCTATGGTGGATTTATATTATCGAAGAACGTATACAAGAAAGGAAAACCGATTGGATACTCATACAGAGAAGAAAGCTCCATTCCGGAATTAAACGGATGGACTATTTATTCCTGTGATGATAATGACAAGTATGTGAGTAACAGTAAAAATTTTGTAATTGTTGGTGCCACAACGATACATAAACTGGCACCGGTCATGCTGGAGATATTTGATGCCCCTTACGGTACGGATTTATGCTGGATGTATGAAGGAAGAAAGCATGTGGGGTTTTATGATTTGGTCCAAAATAAAGATACAACCATTTATGAAATAATAAAAAGAGGCAGATTTGCAGATTTCTATGAATTTGTCGGAATTACGGGGGAGGAGAGGATAGAAAAGATACCTGAATTTATGGAGATGTATGGGGGCAGAACCTTTTTGAACGGCATGTACCGTATTCATGATAATAAAGATGTTGAGAAATGGAATGAAATCATCAGGAAGGCTTTTCCCGGAGTAAAGGGCAGTATTCAGGTGTTTGGATATGACTGGTTGGGGAGAAATTTTGCGGTTTGCGATAAGACAGAAACAGTCCTGCTGTTTGAGCCGGGAACGAGGGAAGTATTTGATACCGGAAAGACTTTTTCGGAGTTTCATAATACAGAGATTCCTGTGGATCATGAAGTTTGCCTGATGTCAGAATATTTTCGGAAGTGGAAAGAGGCAAAGGATTGTGGTATCGCCCATAATCAATGTGTGGGCTATAAGGTTTCTTTGTTCTCAAAGGGAAAAGAAGAAATTGAAAATATGGAAATATCGGATATGGAATCTTATTGGAAAAGCCTCTACAACTGTTTATTTTAATGCAATAAATTAAATTTGTCCGCGTTATAAGGAATAGGTGAGGAAGAAATGGTGACAGGAGGCTGGTTGGAATGAAATTAAAGATGCTGTCGAAATATAATTTCAATCCATTTTTGAGATTAGCTGTTGACTCCAAAATGGTTCGATTCAGTTGTCCGGGTTTAGATAAAAATGAAATTGAACCTGCTGCTCTGTTCGATGATTTTCTATTGGCCCTGTCGAAAGAAAAAAATACTTTTGTACATACGTATCGGTTGTCTGATATTAGTGAATTGATTGATGAAAGTGCAATCATGTCACGGGCAGATGTGTTGCTTGAACCATATAATTCTTTTTTTCAGCTATCTGAGTTAAAAACTAAAAGTGCTGATTTCGGAGATGACATAATTTGCGAAGCAGAATTTATGTTTTTTGATAAAAAAGTGAAGTGGGATGACTTCCTGGCAAGTTATCAAAATATAAAATCAACCAAATTAATTAAAAGCGGACTATTGTCTGCGTGTTTTTATGTTATGGATCATGGAGCGGATTTTTGCTTTGAAGCAGATGTTAGTATGCTGGGTGTAGTTCAAACTCTTGTTACACAACTATCAGAATTGGGTTGGCAAATTGATCACTGCAGAAAATTATAACAGGAGAAAAGCGATGGCTGATAAAAAGGGAAAAAAGCAACAGGAAAAAATTATGACACACCCTAAACTGGGGGACATGAAGTATGACTACTATGATGACGCATGGCATCCGATCCTTTCAGGTGTAATGAAGGTGCCGTTATGGGGAAAGATTTTTGAAGTTGCTCCGGAGTTTATGGCAAAGGATGCGGAGCAGGGAATAAATTCATTTCAGGAAGAAAGTTATGAGAGCTTTGACAGCTTGATGATTGAGCAGAATGCGGTGATGGAACAAATAATTCTGAAGTATTCCGGAGTATCAGAGGAAGAAACAGCGACCATGTTTATCCCGACAAATGTCTATTTTGGACGCAGAGGTGAGTGCCTGCTGGCATTTCAGGACACGGAAATAGAAGAAATCGATGATGATTTTCCGGGTTTTACGATGTTCGTATCACCGAAGAAGCTATCACTTGAGGGATCAGATAATGCCGTCTTTAGGCTGCGCGAGTGTCTGGAGGAAGAGGAGGCTTCCCGCTATATCCGGGAACATGGGTATGACCCTGTATGTATAGGGCCTCAACCATGGAATATGTCTGCTCTGGAGATAAATACTGACGAGCCTGACGAAGCGGAGAGAGATGAGAGAAAAAAACGATTTCAATTGAAATACGGGCAGGAACTGTTGAAATACGAACAGGAAAAGGCAGAAAAAGCAAAACAATGGCAGGAGAGATATGACAGTATAGAAATGCCCAGGCTGATTGATATAGGACTGGTGCGTTTTGCTGTTTTTATGGTTTTATTGTGGGGGGCATTTATTGTGGGTATAAGCTATTTTAAGTGGCTGCTGATACTTGCCATGCCAATGGTATTTTCTACAATTATTTTTATTGCTTTTTGTTGTTATTTTTTTTCGAGATACTTTTTAGCAAAAAGAGATTTCGATTCATATAAGCGGAAAGTAATGGAGGAAGAGGATACCGAATAATCTGTGATTCACAAATTTATAAAAAGGAGGGCAATTATGTTGGATGAAGGAGCCTTGAAGGACTTTGTGAAGGTATGCGATGTGGATGAGGAGTTGATTCAGGAGTACAGGGAACAACTTCCGGAAGAAATGATCACAGTATGGGAAAAGTATGGTTTCGGAACATTTATGGATGGGTATCTCAAGGTTATAAATCCGAATGATTACAAGCAGCTGTTAGAAGATTCTTACTTTCTGGGAAATGTGTCAATTCCGATAATTGTAACGGCATTTGGTGACGTGATTGCCTGGCGGAGTAAAGGTACTGCAAATGTTTCAGAAGGTTATGTGGATATTGTGTTTTGCGAACATATTGCGGTGATTACGGCATTGGCTGGAGGAATATAACAGTGGCATTTTTGCCGCAGTTATGTTAAAATAGCAGTTGTGGCAGCGAGGATGCCGCAGCATGGAGGTTATAGATGACAAAAGTAATAGGTGTAAGATTTCGGACTGCGGGTAAAATTTATTTTTTTGACCCTATGAATTTTGAAATAAAGCGCGGGGATCACGTTATCGTTGAGACTGCCAGAGGCATTGAATTCGGAACGGTGATGGCGGGAGTTAAAGAGGTGGAGGACGAAAAGGTCGTTCAGCCTTTAAAGCCCGTACTCCGGATTGCCAACGAGAGGGATATAGAGCAGGAGGCGAACAATAAGCTCAAGGAGAAGGAGGCTTTCCGGATATGCCTGGAGAAGATTCGCAAGCATGAACTGGAAATGAAGCTCATTGATGCGGAATATACCTTTGACAATAACAAGGTTTTGTTTTACTTTACTGCGGATGGGCGTATTGACTTCAGAGAGCTGGTAAAAGATTTAGCCAGTGTTTTCAAGACGAGGATTGAATTGCGTCAGATTGGCGTGAGGGATGAGACAAAGATTGTGGGAGGCATCGGTATCTGCGGGCGTCCTCTCTGCTGTCACAGTTATCTTGCGGATTTTATTCCGGTGTCGATCAAGATGGCGAAGGAGCAGAATCTGTCTCTGAACCCCACAAAAATATCCGGTGTCTGCGGCAGGCTCATGTGCTGCCTGAAGAACGAGGAGGAGACCTATGTGGAGTTGAACAGGAAGCTGCCCGGAGTGGGAGATTATGTGACTACCGCGGACGGTCTGAAAGGCGAGGTACAGAGTGTTAACGTCCTGCGCCAGCTGGTAAAAATAGTGGTTGAGGAAGGCGACGAAAAGGAGATTAAGGAATATCCTGTGGAACAGCTTCAGTTCAGGCGCAGGCATGGCAAGAAAGATAAGGTGGATTTGTCTAAGGAAGAGCTGCAGGAGCTGGAGAAGCTGGAGAAGGAGGAGCAGGAAGAGAAACAGATGTCTGAGGCAGTGGAACCGGAAGAGGGAGGGCAGCGCCGGGAGAACCGGAACCGCCAGGAAGACGGGCGGCACCGCGACAACCGTGGGGGTCAGGATGGCGAATACCGCCGGGACAATCGTAACCGTCAGGATGGTGATCAACGCCGGGAGAACCGAAACCGCCAGGATGGTGATCAGCGCCGGGAGAACCGAAGCCGCGGAGGTCAGGAGGGTGAATACCGCCGTAACAACCGCGGAGGCCAGGAGGATGGACAACGCCGGGAGAACCGGAACCGCCAGGAGGACGGGCAGCGCCGGGACAATCGCGGCGGCCAGGATGGTGATCAGCGTCGGGAGAACCGGAACCGCCAGCAGGGTGACGAACAGCGTCAGGGCGGCAGAAACCGCGGCAGGAACCGCCATAACAGACAGCAGGAGGAACAGGTAAGGCGCAATGACAGTCAATCTGAAGGATAATGAGAGATTGGATGATCTGCAGCGGAACGGTTATCAGATTATCCAAAATCCGGGCAGGTTCTGTTTCGGAATGGATGCCGTGCTGCTGACCGGGTTTGCGCATGCAGGGAAAGAGGAACGGCTTCTGGATCTGGGAACGGGAACAGGAATTATTCCTATTCTCATGGAAGCAAAATATCACTGCGCCCACCTGACGGGCCTGGAGATTCAGCCAGAGAGCGCTGATATGGCGGCCAGGAGCGTAGCGCTGAACGGCCTGTCGGGTAAGATAGATATTGTAACAGGAGACATTAAAGAAGCAGACTCTTATTTCCCGTCTGCTTCTTTTGATTGTATTACATGCAATCCCCCCTATATGATAGGCAGGCATGGCATTGCGAACCCGGATGAGCCGAAGGCCATAGCGCGCCATGAGCTTCTCTGCACCTTTGAGGATGTGGTCAGGCAGACGGCAAAGCTGTTGAAGCCGGACGGGCATTTTTTCCTTGTGCATCGCCCGTTCAGACTGGCGGAAATCATGACTACGTTGGTTCGGTATAAGCTGGAGCCAAAGAGGATGCAGCTTGTTTATCCTTATGTGGACAGGGAGCCCAACATGGTGCTGATCGAGGCAGTGCGGGGCGGGAAATCACGCATGACGGTGGAAAAGCCACTGATCGTGTTTAAAGCCCCCGGCGAGTATATGCCGGAGATACGCGATACCTATGGCTATTGAACGAATGCGGTTTTGGCACCGGAATCCTGAAGCTTAAGAAATTTGTAAGAAACCTCTCTGTTATTTTGTAAAAAAGGCAGGGTATTCTGATTACAGCCTTTGGATACAGCGAGGGTCAACGACCCCGTTTTGCTGCGGGGTTGTTGAATTGGCGGATATTGTGTCTGCATAATGCGTCACAGATTGCGGAAAGGTATGAGAATTGGTATGAGCGACTGCATATTGGTGGTGGATGATGACAGGGAAATTGTGAAGGCGATCAGCATTCTGCTGGAAGGAGAGGGGTATGAGGTGCTGAAGGCATATGATGGCCTGCAGGCGCTGGATATCCTTGCTTCCAGGCAGGTGAGGCTGGTGCTCATCGACGTGATGATGCCCAGGCTGGACGGCTTATCGGCCCTGATGCGCATCAGGGAGAAGCAGAATATTCCGGTCATTGTCTTAAGCGCCAAGAGCGAGGACAGCGACAAGGTGCTGGGACTGTCCATGGGGGCGGACGATTATGTATCCAAGCCCTACAATCCCCAGGAGCTGGCGGCCCGGGTAAAGAGCCAGCTTCGCAGATACACCTGTCTGGGGGATATCCATGCGGGAAGCCGAATCGGTGAGATCAGAAACGGCAGACTGCTCTACCGCACGGACGAGAAGATACTTTACGCAGATGGAGAGCCCGTAAAACTGACTGCCAAGGAGACAGGGATTGTAGAGTTGTTTATGCGCAATCCCGGACGTATCTTTCCGGCCGAGGAAATCTACCGCCGAGTGTGGGAGGAGGAAGCCTTCGCCTCGGAAAATACGGTGATGGTGCATATCCGACGAATCCGCGAAAAACTTGAGCTGAATCCCAAAGAGCCAGAATACTTAAAGGTGGTGTGGGGAATTGGATACAAAATGGAAAAACATTAGGAATGTCTTAAGCTTTATTATCTTTTTTCTGGGGGTCAGTCTGACGCTGGGAAATTTATCGGGGCTGATCCGCCGTATGCCCGGCAAAATATCTGATTGGATCTCCGGTAAAATGCTGGAGGATGATTACCAGCAGAGCAGTGATTTCAGGCAGCATATCTCCGGCCGTCTGGAGAATTTTCTGTCCATAGCGATCAGCGGCTGCCCGGCGGACTGGAGGTATTATGATAACTATAATACCTATTATACCGCATTGGAGAATTACTGGAATAATATTGCCGTGGCCGGAGATTTGGAGGTTACGCAATATGCAGGCAGCACTTACTTATATGACTGGGATAACTGGGAAGCATGGCAGGACTGGTATTATAATGAGTATGGCGAGCTTGTGCCGGTGCCGGTTCCGGCCGATTCGGAGCTGGAGGAGAAGGAATCGGATAAGCGGCTTACGGAGGAAGAGAAGGAGAAACTGAAAAAGGAACAGGAAGAGCGCATCGCCAGACAAAATCAACGGATGACCGAGATGTATTTTGAGGGCATAGCGGAGGATAAAAACCTGCTCTACAGCATTTACTATGACGGCAAACTATTGTATTCCAACACGGATCTTTTCGGAGTGGGCGGCGGTGTGCAGGCACCGGAGGGCTACAATTTCCTCCTGTATTTTGACGGGGAGAAGGTCAGGATCACCAAGGACGGGAAGGAAGAGGATGTTTACGGTGACGGCTATTACCGCTGGGAGGATAATGACTGGTATGTCCCCGGCTACCGCAATTTCCCGATAAACGACGAGATGAAGAAGGCTGTGATCTATATGGCCGCGGCAAAGGATCCTGTGCTTTATACCGTGGGAATTGACAAGAGCGGCGGGTACGGTCAGCCGAGAAATGCCCTGTACTATATGCAGTATAATCTGATGTCGGACAGAAAGCTTCTGAGCCGGAATCTGGCAGGGCTGATTACCGGTCTGGTACTGCTGGTCCTCTCCTGCTTCTGCCGGAAGGGCAGGCGCGAGATTACAGGGAAACTTGCGGCCTTTCAGGGAAGGATATGGGTGGAATGCAAGGTGCTTCTTGTGGCTGTGGTGCTGCTGGGGTGTCTGAAGGAGTATTTTGTGAATGGCAGGGGCGGCGCGCTTTGGCGGGAAGTTTCTCATGCATATGCGGAGGGAGGACTGATAGCGGTAGGTGAATACGGATATGCAGACTGGATGCTGTCGGATTTGCGCTATGCACCTGCCTGGTTCTGGGTTATATTGTTCTGGACGGTGTATCTGACAGTAAATGATCTTAAACATAACAGGAAGGTGTGGCAGCAGGGACTGATAGCCAAATGCTGCCGTACCTTTTCGGAAAAGGAATTGAAGCAGCCCCTTGCCCGCAGAATGGTACGGCGGAATGGTGTTCTCATGGGAATATCCGCTGTTTGCGGAATCCTGATGCTGGTGGTGGTAACAGGCTTTGTGGCCTTTGTTGTGGACTATGCTGTCGCCTGGGTAGACTTTGATGACTTTAATCTGTGGGGAATATATCTGTCATGCCTTTTGCTGGTTTTCTGCCTTCTGATATCAATATATCTGGTGGGAAAGAAGAATGTGAAGGCGGCGAGAGAGGTGGACGCTCTGGCGGAGCGTATCGGGGAAATCTGCAGCGGGGATTACAGCGTCAAAGGCGGAACCGGTCAGGCTGGGAGGAAGGATGTCAGTGAAAGCGGCACCGAAGGAAGAGACATAAGGGAAGATTCCGCAGCACAGGAGGATGCTTCATCGGAGGGTGGTCTGGAAACTGCAAAAGCACAGCTTGAAAATATTCGGCAGGGCATGGCGGATGCCGTGGACGAGCAGATGAAGAGCGAGCGCATGAAGGTGGAGCTGATTGCGAATGTGTCCCATGACCTGAAGACGCCTCTGACCTCTATCATCAGCTATGTACAGTTTTTAAAGGAAGAGGAAGGGCTGCCGGAGCATGTGAAAGATTATGTAAAGATATTGGACGAGAAATCCCAGAGGCTGAAGAACATGGTACAGGACGTGTTCGCGGTGAGTAAGGCAGCGTCAGGGGAACTGCCAATGCATATGGAGGAACTGGATTTTGGCAAGCTGCTGCGCCAGACTCTGGCGGACATGGATGAGGAAATCCGGGACAGCAGAGTGGCCTTCCGCACAGAACTGCCGGAGGAACCGGTGATGATCATGGCGGACGGGCAGAGAATGTACCGCGTCTTCCAGAACCTGTTCCAGAACGCACTGAAATATTCGCTGGACGGTTCCAGGGTGTATGTAACGCTGAAGGTGGACGGAACGATGGCTGTGGCCAGCGTCAAGAATACTTCCCATATGGAGCTGGACGAGGACAAAAACTTTACAGAGCGTTTTTTCAGGGGAGACAAAAGCCGCACGGACGGCGGGAGCGGTCTTGGCCTGTCCATTGCCCAGAGCTTCACGGAGGCATGCGGAGGACGGTTTGAACTGGAGTTTAACGCAGATTTGTTTATTGTCAGAGTTTCCTTTCAAACGGATTGCGTTTGAGCAGGATTTAAGGTACAATGAGACTGGCGTTGAATAGTTGCAATATGCTGCCATGACAGGCAGGAAAGGAAGCAATATGCCAGGTACATTATTTTTATGTGCAACACCTATAGGAAATCTGCAGGATATGACGCCCCGGGTGGTGGAGACCCTTCGTGCGGTGGACGTCATCGCGGCGGAAGATACCCGGAACAGCATCAAGCTGCTTAACCATTTTGACATTCACACCCCTATGACAAGCTATCATGAGTACAATAAGGTGGAGAAGGCGGAGCATCTGGTTGGGCAGCTGCTATCCGGTCAGAATATTGCACTGATCACGGACGCAGGAACCCCCGCCATCTCCGACCCGGGGGAAGTACTGGTAAGGATGTGCCAGGAAAACGACATTCCTGTCACTTCCCTGCCGGGACCGGCAGCCTGCATCACGGCACTGACACTCTCAGGACTGTCAACCAGGCGTTTTTGTTTCGAGGGATTTCTTTCCGGAGAAAAGAAGGAGAGAAAAGAGATTTTGGAGGAACTGGAGGCGGAGAGCCGTACCATCATTCTTTATGAAGCGCCCCATCACCTGGTGAGAACCCTGGGAGAGCTGGCGGAAGCCCTGGGAGACCGGCGAATTACACTTTGCCGGGAGCTGACCAAAAAGTTTGAGACGGTGATGCCCACAACCCTGAAACGGGCGCTGGAATATTATGAGAACGAGGAACCAAGAGGAGAATATGTCCTTGTCATAGAGGGAAAAAGCCGTCAGGAGAAGCGCCGGGAGGAGATTGCTGCCTGGGAAGGCATGAGCATTGAAGATCACATGGTCCACTATGAAAGTCGGGGCATGGAACGTAAAGAGGCCATGAAACAGGTGGCGAAGGACAGAGGTATATCCAGGCGGGAGGTATACGCCCGCCTGAACAAAGTGCAGCTCACTGAAAACGGAAATTAAAACGGAGCGTGTTTGCGTTGCAGCACGCTCCGTTTCGGAGGTAAAATATGTCTGTTTCAAATTGTGACACATGCGTCAATTATGTGTATGACGAAGATTATGATTGTTACTGCTGTATGGTGAATCTGGATGAAGATGAGATGTACCGCTTTCTGTCCGGCGCCCAGCGGGAGTGTCCCTATTTCCGGCTGGATGATGAATACGGGGTGGTAAGGCACCAGCTGTAAACAGGTTCGCAGAGGAACATCTTCTACAGATCAAGAAAAGGTAATATTTCGTCCATACCTTTTTCTACGGCAATCTGTGCAGGAGTAACCTGCTTCTCGTTGGCGATATTGACGTCCGCACCCTTCTTGATCAGGTAGACGGCCATTTCACTGCCTTTGTTTTTCATGACATAATGGAGTACGGTGTCGCCGTTCCGGTTTCTGGCGTTGATATTATATCCGGCTTTCACCATTGCCTTTATCACATCCTTGTAGCAATACCAGAAAGTGTGAAGCATCAATGCAGTGTTCCCGTTGTTGTCCGCGCGGTTTACATCCGCACCCTTCTCGATCAGGACGGGAGTGAGCGCAATGGAGAGATACAATTGAGGGTCCTGAATGACCATCAGGGGTGTGATTCCGTTCTTTCCCGGTATGTCCACATGCTCCAGAGCCTGAATCATCTCGATTCTTTCCTGGTCGCTTACTTTCTTATAGCCTATTTTTTTGGACACTGCGATATGAGCCGGGGTTTCTTCCTGCTCGTTCTTTAAGGTGTCATCCGCGCCTGCATCCATCAGCATTTTTACAAGTTGCGGATAGGCGTGCTCGCAGGCCATATGTAACAAAGTGGTTCCGGCTACGCTGGGTTTATCCTGGGTGAGGTTTACATTGATGCCTTTTTTCAGCATGGCTTCCACTGCCTCGTAGTGATTACGTCTGACAGCTTCATGTGCGGCGGAGGTGCCATTTGCGTCGAGAGCCTCCAGGGATTCCACGCTGAAATATTCTGTCACGGCTTTTGCGATACGTTCCTCCGCCTCATTTGCGCCTCCGCCCCAGCTTTGCATCCTTGGCCTGCTTGTCAGCAGGCAGGCGGGAGTTTTTCCCTTGACCAGGGGCTCGTTCAAATCCACTCCCAGCTGGGCCATCTTGCTGACAAGCTCCAGACTGAACCGCTTTTCCAGGAGAAAATCCCTCAGGGTAGTCAGATTTCCGTGGGCATACTGGGGTTCCGTAAAGCTGTAGCCTGCTGCAGCAAGCATATCCAGTACCTTGTCCACAGGAGCGTATCTGTTAAGAACCTCATCCAGGGCTTCAAAGACAATATCCATATTGTCATCCGGGTCTGCTTTCTGCAGGAGCTTTTCCAGAAGTACCATGCTGTTGCTGATATATTCCCGATCCTCCGAATTGCTGTCACTGCGGATCAGGCTGGTTACATAGTAGAGCACGGGCCACAGCTCCTCCACAGGCAGATCCAGTTCTCCTGCCAATAGACCTTTTAGTTGTTCGCGGCATTTCTCATAATCAAGTAACATGTTTTTCTGTCCTTTCACATTCTGAAATCTCTATATAATTTCCGGTGTCAGATTCCCGGCGCCTGCCATGTCCCCGGCGCTCTGTATATATCCCTAACTCTCCGCTCCGGCCATGAGCAGCAGCTCCACAATCTCATTGTAGCCCCGCTCCGTTGCGTAGTAGAGGGCCGTATGCTCAGCCTCATCGGCACAAGTGAAGTCCGCGCCTTTTTCCAGCAGCATGGACACTACATTGTTCAGACCGTTTCTGGCACCGATGATCAGAGCAGTCTCACCACCCTGATTTCTGCAGTTGATGTTCGCCCCGCGGCGGATCAGCACTTCCACCATATGCTCGTTCCCGTTCTCAGCTGCCGCATGAATAGGGCAATATCCTGCGTTCGTACCCTTGTCAGGCAGAGCGCCGGCATCCAGCAGAAGCTCGGAAACGTAAATATTATCCATTTTTACGGCTATAAACAGTGGAGTTTCCCCATCATTATTTACTGCATTGACATCTGCATCCCCCTTCGCCAGCATAACCTTGACTACTTCACTCTGCCCGTTATGGCATGACTGGTGAAGGGGGGTATTACCATACGCATCTGTCTCGCCCATGGTATCTGTTGATACCTCTGCGATAAAGTAGGGCAGTCCCAGGGCATTGGCATAATCCACTGCCGTCCGGTTATCATTGTCCTTGACTGTCACGTCGGCGCCCTTTGCAATCAAATATTTTGCGGCCTCTACCTTTTTTGCCAGGACGCTGTAGATCAGGATGCTCTTTCCTTCTTTGTCCGTGGCATTAATATCAGCGCCTGCATCCAGCAGGCAGGTGATGATTTCCTGATTGCCTGTGGATGCTGCAAAGTGAAGGGGGGTGACACTGGTGTTGGATGCCATGTTCACGTCCGCGCTGTTTTCAATCAAAAGTTTTACGATGTCCCGGGCACCCTTTTTGCATGCGTAATGGAGGGGCGTAAAACCGCCCTCATCCCTTTTGTCCACGTTGATGCCGCCCTTTTTCAGGAAGGTGATCACCACGCTTTTCTGCCCGTTCTGGCATGCTTTTAAAAATAAATCATCTAACTGCATTTTTAGCCTCCATTTCTTTTCTTTATTATTCTTTACTCGTCTTCTTCGTCATAATCAACCGGCAGTTCCATGCTCCAGGGCACCGAGCAGGGGCCGCCCGCCATAGTCAGCAGGCGCCTGCAGATTTTCTCCCGCTCTGCAACAGCTTTCAGGGCTTCTATGCAGCCCTCGTCATCCTCGTCTTCATCTTCCTCGTCTTCATCGTCTTCATAGTATTCGTCCTCATCATCCTCATAGTCCTCGTCGTCATCATCATCTTCCAGACGCCATTCCCTATAGCCATCGAGGTAGCTGGAGTACAGATGCAGCCAGGAGGGATAATAGTACTGCATCAACCTGCAGACTGTCAAAGAAATCGACATCATTTCCTTACGGCCGATAAGACCTCCTATGAAGGCCATACCAAGTATCTGACAGGCACGGCAGAGATCCCATGCTCCTGTCTCAATATCTTCCGGGTCAGGATCCTCCTCGTTCTCGTAGAGAGCAGTCAGATACAGAACCGTATTCAGCAGTTCCGCTTCATTATTAATTCCCCAATCCCGACTCAGTATCAATCGCATTTCGGAAGCATTATTCTCCTTTGTGCGACAACCTGCGATATACCGCCAGCCGTCCTCGAAATAATACTCGGACCATATAGCATATGTAGCGATGACCCAACGCTCCGCGTCATTCAGGGGAGTCGTTATGTTTTCCGGATCCTGATTTCCGGTTCCATCTAATATTCCCATTTTTTGCTCCTTTAACTTTGAAATATTGTGATACAAAATACATAAATCAAGTATATCACAGAAAAAAAATAATAGAAATAGCTTTGCATATCATTTGGCCGAAATGCACAAACTAACCTCGTAAAAAAATATAAGGAGGCCAGACAATGACTAATATTTCAGAACTGGATTTACAGAATCTCCGCCACTTGATCGGCGGTTTTGACACCACCCACTGCAAGATGCAGGAATATTCCAAGGCGGCATCTGACACCCAGATCAAGCAGTTTTTTGAGAAAGGTGCAAAGTCTGCTATGGAAAACAAGCAGCAGCTTATGAAGTTTTTGCAATAATGAATTCAGGTGAGTGAGAGGAGAACAGATATGCAGTTACAGGAAAAGACTATGGTAGCAGATACTCTGGCAGGCATTAACGGCGAGCTGATCCGTTATGCAGAAATGATTGCCCAGTCAGAGAACAAAGAATTAAAGCAGACCCTGAAGCAGTTCAGAAATGCCTGTGAACAGTCCCAGGAGGAGCTCTATAATCTGGCGAGAGAGAAATCCTATTATGTGCCCGCCAGCAAGGCCACAGCTGAGGAGGTTCAGCATGTAAGGAACCTGTTCACGCAGGGGACCCTGTAAGAGGCCTTAAGGCGGCGTTCTGTGCCGCAGCAGCTGAAACGTCCTGAGAGAGGACTCCGAAAACCCGTATGAATCAAAGGGCTTTCGGAGTCTTTTGGCAGTCTCGATAAGTAAAAGGAAAGTTTCCCGAAACGGCCGAATAAACATAGAGTAATGAAGCCGGGACGGTGATTATATGTTAAACATGATCTGGGCACTGATGATACTGCTGGCAGTGGTCTTCGCGGCTTGTACCGGACAAATGAGCGCGGTGACAAATGCAGCTCTTGACAGTGCAGGGGAGGCGGTGTCCCTGTGTATCACTATGGCGGGGGTGATGGCGCTCTGGATGGGACTGATGGAAATTGCCCGGGAGGCAGGCTTGGTTCAAAAGCTGACCAGGGCGATTTCGCCTTTCCTGACTTTTTTGTTCCCGAGGATTCCCCGAAAGCATCCCGCCAGGGAATACATAGCTACAAATATTATTGCCAATGTGCTGGGGCTGGGCTGGGCATGTACTCCGGCGGGCTTAAAGGCAATGGAGGAACTGGCGAAACTGGAAAAGGAAAGGGGAACGGAGGAGTATGTTACGGCGGGAAAGGTCATTCGCGCCAGCAATGAAATGTGCAATTTCCTCATTCTGAATATCTCTTCGCTGCAGTTGATCCCCGTAAATATGATAGCCTACAGGAGCCAGTACGGCAGTGCCAAACCCACGGCGGTCATTGCACCTGCCATTGCGGCCACACTTGTCAGCACTCTGGTTGCGGTAGTGTACTGTAAGATAAAGGACAGAAACGGACTTAAGGGAGGTAAGCCGGTATGAATGCATTGGCCCATCTCTCGGATATTATAATTCCTCTTTTGATTTTCTTTATCGTAGGCTACGGCTATGTTTCCAGAGTGAAGGTATATGAGACTTTTCTTAAGGGAGCGAAGGACGGGCTGAAGATCGTGGTGGATATTGTTCCCACGCTGATAGGGCTCATGGTGGCGGTGGGAATGCTGCGGGCATCCGGCTTTTTTGACATGCTGGGCGGACTGCTGGGACCTGTGACGGAGAAGGTGGGACTTCCTGCCCAGCTGATGCCTCTGCTGATCGTGAAGATGTTTTCTTCTTCCGCCGCAACGGGACTGGTGCTGGATATTTTTAAAACCTCCGGCCCGGACTCCTACGCGGGCATGCTGACTTCTATCCTCATGAGCTGTACAGAGACGGTGTTCTACACCATGAGCGTGTACTTCCTGGCGGCCAAAGTGACGAAGACCCGCTACACTCTGACCGGGGCGCTGCTTGCCACGCTGGCAGGGACGGTGGCGAGCGTGGTGCTGGCGGGGTGGATGGGGTAGTGAAGGAGGGAAATGATATTGTGTTGATACATGATATTCGATTTAAAGGCAAGCGCCAGATAAATTGGGAAGACGTAGAAGATTACTTGAGACAGTACATAGGAGAGTTTTACCGGATTGCAGAAAGCGGTGATTTAATATACATTGGCAAGGAACTTCCCGATGAGTATACAAACTCTGAATACTTCGACCGGGGCGCTGCTTGCCGCGCCGGCAAGCGTGGTGCTGGCAGGATGGATAGTGTGGCAAAATTCATTGAGTTAGCTCGTGTCTGATGATATACTATTATATAATAAGTGAATTAACTATAAAATATAATTTGAGTTGGGATGAAGACAAGCATGCAGTTGGCAAAGAGAAGATGAAGGCAATGAGAAAATTGCAAACAAGGAGGATTACCTATGAAAATTACTTTTATGGGTGCGGGCAGCACCGTGTTCGTCCGCAATGTGATCGGCGATTGTATGTGCTGTGAGGCACTCAGAGACAGCACCTTTG
Source organism: Acetatifactor sp. (assembly GCA_029050705.1). GTDB lineage: Bacteria > Bacillota > Clostridia > Lachnospirales > Lachnospiraceae > Acetatifactor. The sequence continues at coordinate 12,968 of JAIDME010000005.1, read as the reverse complement.
CCCTATACGACATTGACGGGCAGCGCTTAAAGGAAAGCCAGACAATTCTGGAAGGAATGCGCAAGGCCAAGGGCGGGTATGGCAAGATCGAATGTTACTTAGGCGTGGAACAGCGCAAGGAAGCATTGCGCGGCGCAAGCTTCGTGATCAATGCCATCCAGGTAGGGCTATATGATCCCTGCACCATTACGGACTTTGAAATTCCCAAGAAATACGGCCTTAGACAGACCATCGGCGATACCCTCGGAATCGGAGGCATCATGCGCGCGCTCCGCACTATTCCCGTGATGGAGGATTTTGCAAGGGACATGGCTGAGGTTTGTCCGGACGCTCTCTTCTTAAACTATACCAATCCTATGGCCATGCTGACGGGATATATGCTCCGCTACACTCCCGTTAAGACTGTCGGTCTCTGCCACAGTGTGCAGGTCTGCTCAGAGGGTTTGTTAAAGGAGCTGGATCTGGAAGACAAGCTTGCGGGACGTAAGGAATTGATCGCCGGCATCAATCATATGGCCTGGCTTTTGGAGATCAAAGACAAGGATGGCGCAGACCTGTATCCGGAGATCAAGGCCCGCGTGGCTGCCAAAATGGCAGACCCGGATTTCCATGATAAGGTCCGCCTGGACTATATCAACCACTTTGGCTATTATTGTACCGAATCCAGTGAACATAATTCGGAATATAACACTTTTTATATAAAGAGCAAATATCCGGAGCTCATCGATCGCTACAATATTCCCCTGGATGAATATCCGCGCCGCTGTGTCAGCCAGATCGAATCCTGGAAAAAGGAATATGCGGAGCTCCTGGAAAACGGCGTCAAAGATCATGACCGTTCCAATGAGTACGCTTCCCACATTATGGAATCCATTGTCACGAACAGTCCCTTTCAGATCGGCGGAAATGTGCTGAACGCCAACCATTTGATCACTAACCTTCCCGCCGAGGCCTGTGTGGAGGTTCCGTGTCTTGTCAACGGTCAGGGAATCCATCCCTGCTATGTGGGCTCCCTGCCGGTTCAGTGCGCCGCTATGAACATGACCAACATCAATGTACAGCTGCTGACTATTGAGGCGGCACGCACACGCAGACGAGAGCATATCTATCAGGCGGCCATGCTGGATCCCCATACCTCAGGCGAGCTGGACATTGACAGCATCAGGAAGATGGTGGATGAATTGATTGTGGCCCATGGAAGTTATATGTCCGAATATCATTGAGTGGGAAACGCTCATCTGAACATGGAGAGCCGGGTTTAGGGCTAAAGCTGTCAGCCGTGTGGAAGTATTAAATATGAGGGAGGAAGTATGATAAATCACATTGAGAGAAGAGACAGGCAAATCCCGTATATTTCAGATGCAAGTGTGTTTGAAGAGCAGATGGCAGCCAGAAGGCTGACCCAGAAACTGAACACTATGGATCGCACTGATTTTGCAGGAATCGCAAATGTAGTGAAGGAGTTGTTCGGTAAGTCAGACGGTGCCTTTGTGAACCCACCGTTTTACTGTGATTATGGCAGACATATTGAAGTAGGAAAAAACTTTTTCGCGAACTACAATTGTACTATTTTAGATGTGGCAAAGGTCATTATCGGTGATAACTGCCAGCTGGCACCCAATGTGGCAATTTATACCGCAGGACATCCCGTACACCCTGACACTCGCAATACAGCTTATGAGTACGGGATTGAGGTCATCATTGGAGATAATGTATGGATTGGCGGCAATACCGTTATCTGTCCGGGTGTACATATCGGAAGCAATACGGTAATCGGAGCGGGCAGTGTAGTCACCAGAGATATGCCTGACTGGTGCGTTGCAGCCGGAAATCCATGTAAGGTAATCCGTGCCATCACAGAAGAAGACAGAAAGCTGTATTACAAGGATAGAGAGTTTGATGAAGAAGCCTGGAAAGATGTTCTGCATATTCAGGGGAAGTATGAATGATGAGGAAACGAAATGAACATACAAAGCTGCGCGCTCACAACGGCGTACGGAACGGAGGCAAAAATGGAAGAAAAATTCGTTGGCGGACCTAAGAAACTCGAGGACAGAGCGTATCGGTATGATGCTTTTTCCAACGGCAAGGCGCTTTTGAATAAGAAGAAGGGACGGCTGCCGGCCATGGGCTGGAACAGCTGGAATGCTTTCGGAAGCGGCAATACGGAGGAACTGACAAGGGCTATGGCGGATGCTATGGTAGAACTGGGGCTGGACAAGCTGGGCTACAGATATGTGGTGCTGGACGATGGCTGCTACAAGCCGGAGCGCGTGGAGGGAAAACTGTCCAATGAGTCCGTAAAGTTTCCAAACGGGTTTAAAGCGCTGTCCGATTACATACACGGCAAGGGACTGAAGTTCGGTATGTACAATGACATCGGCACGAATCTTTGCGCCGGTGCGGCAGTGGGAACCTGCGGTCATGAGATGACGGATGCTGAATCATATATAGAGTGGGGCGTGGATTTTCTGAAGGTGGACAACTGCTATTACCTTTGGGACAACGCAACTTTCTCCGATGCCGCCAATGCGAAGTATGTCTATGCGCCGAATATTCGCGGCATTCGGGTGGAGGGCCGGGATTTTGCGGAGGAGTTCTCTGCCGTAGAGGAAGGCATGCTGCGGGGGCGTGGTGCCGAGAAAAAGGAAACTTTTGTGACAAACATCGGCACCTTTGACGGCACCGGTCCGGATGCGACTCCGGTGGGGGAGCAGAGCGGCGAGCTGGTATTTGCGGTGAAAGCTCCGGCGGCAGGCGCCTACCGGGTCACGGTGACCTATGCCACGGGCGAGGAAGTGGGCCGGGGAAGCTGGCTCCAGCTCGCGGTGGGAGAAGGGGAGGAGAGCGTTGTTTTCTATGATGATTTCCTGCCCGCCACAGAAGGGGCGGAAGATTTCCGAAAATCTCAGGAGATAGAAATTCGGCTGCGAGCCGGAGAGAATCTGATCCGCCTGATGAACCACAGGCGGCAGGAAAATACCTTAAGCTCCTATGCAGCTTTGTTAGAAGGCATGAATGCGGCGGCGCCGGATCATGATGTGGTCCTCTCTATCTGTGAGTGGGGCAAGACCCAGCCTCAGAATTGGGGTTATAAGGTGGGAGATTCCTGGAGGATTCTGAATGACATCACTTTCCGGGTGGGAGCCGATGGAGATCCGGGGGTGGGTGCATGGACGGATGAGTACACGCCCAGCGTGACTTCACAGTATAACAAGGCGGTCATTATGGATGAATTCGCGGGTCCGGATAAGGGATGGAACGATCCGGATATGCTGATGATCGGAATGAACGGCCTGACGGAGACCATGTGCAGGACGCATATGGCCATGTGGTGCATGATGAACGCTCCGCTGATGCTGGGACTTGATCTGCGCCGGGTAAAGAGAGGGGACGCAATCTGGCAGATGATAGCGAACGAGAGACTGATCGCTCTGAATCAGGATACCCTGGGCATTCCCGCAAAGCGTATCTTTACCAGTGTTTCCGCAGATGCGCCGGATACGGATTACATCAGAGAGTATGATCGTGTGGACATCCTGGCAAAGCCGTTGGCGGACGGCGGGGTGGCGCTTTCTTTTATTAATGTGAGCCGGGAAAAGATGGATGAAGGCTATGGTGTGGAGATCGCCGATATTCTGAAGTATATCGGGCATAAGATGCAGGACAGGGAAGCGTTTGCCGGGGCAGGCAGCTACCGTGTCACGAACCTGTGGACAGGAGAGAGTGAGACGAATACCACAGGGCAGTTCCGGGTGGAAGCCCTGGAGGCCTGCGACAATGTGACTGTTAGGATTATGCCGGCATAAAGGGTGAAATCGTGCAGACTGCGGGCATAGGGGACAAGATGAGCAATCATGAGAATGGAATTACCACGGGAGAATTTGTATCTGTTATTCTGCGCCATTTCCGGGAGGTGGAAGGCTTCAGCCGGGATGCCGCCGGGGAGAACTGCGGGGCAGAAGAACACAGCGGGAATGCTGCCGGGGAAAACTACGGGGCGGAAAATCACGGCGGGAACACCGCCGGAAATTTCCCCGGGGAGGATATCTGGCGGCGCGGCATGGAAAAAGGCTGGCTGGAGGAGCGGGAACGGTTGGAGGCCGAGAAGCCCATAGAACGCCGGACGGCGGCAAAAATCGTCCATGAATTTCTGCGCCGGGAATGTGGAGAGGCGGATGAGGCGGACTGGGGGGCGGCCGGAAGACTGAAGGATCTGTACTATTGCCGTACCTGCGTCAACCATGTGGCGCAGGTATATGCCAAGGGTATTATGACAGGGTTGTCAGAGGATGTCTTTGGCATGAGGGAAGGTCTGCAGGCGGAGGAGGCGGTCGAAATTGCAGAGCGGCTGACTGACAAAAAACGGCGCAGACTGTCTTTGGATGCAGGGAATGATGGTGCCCTTTCCCGGAGTCTCTCCCTTGAACAGGCACTTGCGCTGGCCGGGAAGGATTCCGGGGCAATACTTGTGGATGTCCGATCCAGAGAAGCTTACGCCAAAGAGCATCTGGATGGTGCGGTCAACATTCCCTTTTCCGTGATCCTGGAAGATCCCGACGCTGTAGCGGCAGATCGGGCGGCACCGCTGCTCTTGTATTGCGACGGGGGTTATCAGAGTGAGATTGCCGCCAATCGGCTGGCGGAGGCCGGGTACCTGCAGGCGTACAGCTTTGCGACAGAGAAAGAGCAGTGTTAATATGCCTTTTAATAAATCCGATCCTCGATCAAAACAGGATATGGGGTATGTCATTATTGTGTTATAAAGGGTATAAACTGCGGACACTCCATCACATATTTGCCACGGATTTCCTCTGCCTGTTCCCTGGTGATTGACTGGTACTCTTCCAGATTACCCGAGTTGTATTCCGTGGAGTGAAACCAATTCTCGTAGTTCATCCCGCTGTCAGTCACGACGGATTCTATTAATGTAAAGCTGCCGTCCGCATAGCCGTAATAACTGGTTCCACCCTCAAACGCGCTGCCTTCCCACTCATGGGCAATACAGCCGTTTTCGCAGAGGTAATAAATGCTGCGCTCCCAGCCGTCAATCAGGCAAACCACCTCACCATCGGAAATCGTATATATATTGTAAACATATCCGTTCCAGGAACTGTCATCGTCGTTTTCTCCGAAAATCAGTTCATCCACCCCGTCGCCGTCCAGGTCGCGGATGAGATAGCCGAGTGTCTGCCAGGTCGTCTCGCCGTACCAGAATACGTCGCTGAATTTTCGCTCCGATTCCTCGGGGTATTCTCCGGCATGATTTGCCAGCGCATCCCTGGCCTCCGCAATCAGCGCGTCATATCCCGAGTAATCTATGCCTGTCGGCTGCGGGTCTGTCGTTTCCGACGGCTGTAAGTCGGAATCTGTCGTCGGAGTATTTTCGGTGGAATCCGTCTCTGTCCTGTTTCCCTTTGTGTCGATTTCCGCAGGCGAAACATTTTCCGGATCAGTCTCGGTGGGTGGAAGATTTTCTGCCTCCGCATGATAGGGAGGATTTGTCAGAAAGCAAACGGCGACGACAAGGCAAGCGGTGACAGACACCGCGATTATCCGAAAAGCGGGCTTTCGATATTGCAGCACCTTCTCTACTCTCTCTTTTACCCCAATCTCTCCAAAGGCGAGAGGGCAGACAAGCATCCTTCTGCCCCGCATGCTGCAGGAGACCAACGCGTCGGAATAAGCCTTCTTGTGACGCATATTCAAATCTTTAATAACCTTTTCGTCACAGGCAAGCTCAATATCCCGACAGAGCAGAACATAAGATACCCAGACCAGAGGGTTGAACCAGTACACTGAAAGCAGCAGATAGCCGAGAGCCTTCCACCAGTGATCCCTGCGCTTCAGATGCGATTGCTCGTGTGCGAGAATATAATCCATCTGTGCCTCTTCCGTACCGGAAAACAGATAAATACGCGGACGAATGATTCCCAGAATGAAGGGGGAGCGCACAGCGTCACAGAGCCGGATGTTCGCTCGCAACGGAATGCTCTCCCGAACCCTGATCCGTATTCTCACATAGCCAAACAAAGCATAGCCCAGAAACATAGCCAGACCTGCCGCCCACACGATACTGCAGGTGAAAGTCCATATCTGCAGAGGAGTGGCGCTGTTTTCGGCCTTTGAGGCAAATGAGCTCTGTATCAGGGGATTCAGCGTGCGGTCTATCACCGTGACACCGCTTTGAACGACGGGGACGTCGGATTCCGCCGAATGCCGGACAGCGTCGGGACTGATGGTTTCGGCGCTGGGGATCAGGCTGAATATGCTTTCAAAGGAAAGCGGACAGACGAGCCGGATTGCGACGATTGCCCAGAGCAGGCATGTCGTCCATTTCGGAGCCTTTTTAAAAAACTGCCGAAGCACGATCACTGCCAGAATAAGCCAGCTTGCGGAAATACTCATATTTATAAGTTTTAAAAATATTTCTTCCATTGTCAGTCCTCCTTCGCATTGTCGATCATTCTCCGAATTTCTGTCGCCTCCTCCGGAGACAGAGTCTTGTTTTTCGTAAAGGCAGCAATAAAAGCCGGCAGGGAACCGTCAAAGGCATCCTCCACAAATTTCCTGCTCTGCAGGGAGTAAAATTCCTGACGGGAAAGCAGGGAAGTGACCGTGCCGCCGTTGTTTTGAAACAGTCCTTTGTCGCATAGCCGCCGCAGAACATTGTGCGCGGTGGTGCGTTTCCAGCCGAACTCCACCGCCGTAAGCTTTACCAGCTCCGAGGACGTCACCGGCTCATGTGCCCAGATCATATCTGCATAACGCGCCTCAATTACTCCTAACTGTATTTCAACCATTGTACATTCCTCCTGTGGGACCACTTCATGTGGTCTGCATACAGACTATACCATGTGGTCTCACTTGATGTCAAGAAAAAGTTGATTTAAAATACTTGACACAGAATGTAAAGCGTACTATACTTCAAAAGTAAAGTACGCTTTACTTTTGCTTCACATTCTTGAAAAGGCAGGAGAGGTCATGCAGAATCGCATTCAGGAGATGCGGAAGGCCATGCGGGTGACACAGAATGAACTGGCGGATGCCGTTAACGTGAGCCGCCAGACCATTATTTCCCTTGAAAATGGCAGATACAATGCGTCTCTGGCATTGGCACATAAAATTGCAAAGTATTTTGGCGTGACTATCGAGGAGCTTTTTGTCTTTGAGGAGGAAGAAGAGCAAGTTTGCGCCGCTGAAGCGGCAGAAAGAAGGGGAGATGAAGGAAGGGGAAATGAGAGGTTTGTTTTGTCCCAGGTGCAAGGCTAAAAACAATGAGGAATATCGCGCGGTGCTGAAAAAGCGCAAGGTAATCTTTTACTTGTTTATCCTGGTCGGTCTGGCAACGGATGGCCTTGTCCTGTTTCTGAATTATTGTACCCGGATAATATTTCTGGAGTATTTGCTGGGATACCTGCTGGGGCTTGGCGTGGGTCTTATATTTGGTGGCGTGATCGGATTGATACAGATAAGCCGCAGAATGGCGAACGAGGAGAAACTGAAGGAGTTCCGTTTGAAGGAGACGGATGAACGTGAACTTGAGGTGGACAGTCTGGCGTATCGGGCAACAGCTAAACTCCTGTTGGTAGTGTTGTATGTATTGCTGATCGTTGCCGGAGTGTTTGGCAGGGAGGAACTGCTGTATGTCTGCTTTGGACTGGTTGGTATCTTTCTGATTGGCTATGCCGCGTTTCGGAAATATTACGGAACTAAGATATAATAACCGCGAATTTTCGAGTTTAGATGATATTAAGTGCCGTGGAGTGCGGCGGAAAGGAAACCACATGGAAAAAATTTTGGAGGTGCAGGGGCTGAAAAAGACCTTTAAGCTCTCTGCAAAGCAACAAAAAATCGAAAAGACGAAGGAGAAGGTCAAGGTTGCAGTGAACGATCTGTCATTCACCGCATACCGGGGCGAGGTGTTTGGGCTTTTGGGCCCCAACGGCGCCGGAAAGACTACAACGCTGCGTATGCTCGCGACGCTGATAAAGCCGGATCAGGGAGACGCCCAGCTGGATGGTGCCAGCGTGGTGAAGGAGCCGGAGGCGGTGCGCAGTAAGATCGGATTTCTTACAAGCGAGCTGAAGCTGGAGGAATTTTTTACGCCCAATTATCTGTTTGATTTTTTTGCTGATCTGCACGGTGTGCCAGCAGAGGAAAAGAAGCGGCGCAAGGAGGAGCTTTTTGTGCGGTTCGGCATTGATAAGTTTGCAGAGGTAAAGGTAGGCAACCTTTCCACGGGCATGAAGCAGAAGACATCACTGGTAATCTCCATGGTGCATAATCCGGATGTGATCATTTTTGACGAACCTACCAACGGCCTGGATGTACTGACCGCAAAGGTGGTGACGGATTTCCTGATGGATCTGAAAGACCAGGGCAAGACCATTATCGTGTCTACTCATATTTTCAGCCTCATCGAAAAAATCTGTGACAGGGTGGGGATCATCATAGACGGCCGCATGGTGACATGCGATTCACTGGAGGCGGTCTGTGACGGAAAAAGCCTGGAGGAAAGATTCTTTGAACTTTACGAGGAAAAGGTGGGTAAGATTGTATGAAAAGTGATATGCTGACAATTATAAAAAAGGAGTTTGCCCGGTTCTTCGGGGATAAAAGAATGGTGTTTACCACGGTCCTTATGCCGGGACTTATGATCTATATTCTCTATACCTTTATGGGAAAGGGAATGATGCAGGAATTTTCCACGGATGACGCTTATGTGGCGTCGGCTTACGTGCAGAATATGCCGGAGGAGTTGTCCCCTGCTCTTAGAGGGCTCTCCGTGGAGTGGACAGAGCTTTCGTCAGGTGAAACGGAATCCGCAAAGGCAGCCATTACGGCCAAGGAGGCAGATATGCTCCTGGTATTCCCGGCGGATTTCTCTGCGGCTGTGGCGGAATATGAGGTGTCCGATGGTGCGGCACCTAATGTGGCGATTTTTTACAATTCAACGGAGGCGGAATCCGCCAAGCTTTATGGTGTAATAAAGGGAGTTCTGGATGCATACGAACAGGGTATGGCGAACAAGTTTGATGTGAATGCAGGCGGGGAAGCCTATGATCTGGCCTCGGAGAAGGACGCCACAGGGCAGGTGTTTGCCATGCTGCTTCCCCTGCTGCTTATGACTTTTCTTTTCAGCGGCTGCATTTCCATAGCGCCGGAGGCCATCGCAGGAGAGAAGGAGAGGGGCACTATTGCTACTTTGCTGGTAACGCCCATGAAAAGAAGTGCGCTTGCACTGGGAAAGATTGTCAGTTTGAGCGCTATTGCCCTGCTGGCGGGACTTTCCAGCTTCCTGGGCACCATGCTTTCTCTGCCTAACCTGATGGGGGGTGCGGATACCGGTATGGATGCGTCGGTCTATGTGCTGTCAGACTATCTGCTGCTCTTATGTGTTATATTGACAACGGTGCTGGTACTGGTGGCTCTGATTTCCATCATATCTGCCTGTGCCAAGAATATTAAGGAGGCCAGTACGGCAAATGCTCCCCTTATGATCGTGTCCATGGGCGTCAGCCTGAGCACCATGTTCGGCGGAGATGGGGCAAAAAGTCTTGGGCTCTTCTGCATCCCGCTCTATAACAGTGTACAGTGTATGCACGGCATTTTCTCCTTCCAGTATGCGCCGGAGCAGATTGTGGTGACTATGGTGAGCAACCTGGTGTACGCTTTCCTGCTGACCTGGGTGCTGACAAAGCTTTTCAACAGCGAAAAGGTTATGTTTGCAAAATAGGGAGGATTCCGTGTACATTGCGATTATAGTTTCAGCGGCAGTTGTCGGCGCCTTCATCGGAGCAGCTCTTCTCCGGCGGAGGCGCAGCCGCCGTTATCCCTCGGACATCGATCTGATGGAGGGACATGATTTTGAATATTATTGCGCGGAACTGCTGCGGCGCAGAGGCTTTCAGGAGGTGGAGGTCACGAAAGGCAGCGGCGACTACGGTATCGACATTCTGGCGGAAAAGGACGGAGTTACCTATGCCATTCAGTGCAAGTGCTACAGTGCGCCTGTGGGGGTGAAGGCAGTGCAGGAAGCCTATGCCGGCCGGGATTACTACGACCGGATGGTGGGGGCGGTGCTGACAAACCAGTATTTCACCCAGCCCGCAGTGGAGGCGGCAAAAAAGCTGAAAATCCTGCTGTGGGACCGGGGGTATCTGGAGAGTATGATCAAGGAAGTGTGAAGATTTTCAGCTGCTCTTTCAGGGATAGAAAGTCGGCGGGACCGTTATCCAGATAAAAGCAGTGGAAGTTGTAATCAGTGTAGGAATCTCCCCACAGCGCCCGCGCCTCCTCCCGCAGCGACAGAATTTCCAGGTAGCCGAGATAGTATTTTAGATAATTACAGGGTTCCTGAGCAATGTAGGAGTAAATTGCCGTGGCGGAGGAACTGTCGGTGATGCCGAAGTTCTCCAGCACCTTTGCTATTTTGCTGAAGGAGGCATCTTCATAGTGGATCATAATGTCCAGAAGGGAATAAAGGCATAGCTGCAGACTGCGGTTATGCTTTTCTATTTGTACGAGGACAGCATCCTCATCCAGATTGTCTTCCTGCAGCAGGGCGGATGCATAATCGTAGGACAGAAACTCCACATATACCGCCCATCCCTCAAGATAGCCGCCATACCAGAGAAGTTCTTTAACAGGCCGGTCACCCTGATTGAGAGAGTGCCGGTTGCGGTAAACGGTCTGGTACAGGTGGCCGGGATACCCCTCGTGGGCCAGGGTAGTGTAAAGCTCCAGCTCAGTGAGTGTCTTTTTGGTATTGATATAGATGACATTGTCGGCAGTATCATCCAGCGGCGCAGTCAGGTAGTAGGCCGGTGCGGTGTAGTTTTCCAGACTTTTGGAGACCGGTTTGATGGTCACGGACACAGTCTCCCCCGGAATGGCCGGAAAACTTCCTTTCATACGTTCCTGCAGGTCAGCCAGCATCTGAGCGGCATTGGTGCAGGGAAGGGAGACGGATTCACTGTCTGCATAGCGCTGTGCAGCGGTGGGATGGCTGTCAAGCAGGGTGCGGATTGACTCATATTCGGCGGTAAACTGTGCGGTGAGAAGCTCCTGAATTTCGGTTAAGGAACGGTAAGAGCCGGTCTCCGAGACCAGAAGTGCCTCATAGTATTCTTTTCCCTGAGGCGACGCGCCCAGCCCGGTCAGGGAAATTGATTCATCCTCCAGCAGGAGCAGCCCGTCTCCAAGCGCTGCATAGGCGGGCAGAACAACGGTTTTCAGCAGACGGTCATTGACGGAACAGTATTTCTGTGCCTCGGTCTCGGTGAGACTTCCGTCTGCCAGGAGCGGCTGCAGCCGCTCTTCAAAGGTAGTCTGCAAAAAATGTGTTCCTTCCTCCAGAGATTGTTTTGTGACAATTGTGTCACATTGTTCCCGAACGCTTTTCAGGGAGGAGGCAGGCATCAACAGACCGGCACCGGACTTTTCCTGCTCATAGACCAACAGGGACGCGAAATATTCGTCTGTCTGGTTCAGAAGCGCCAGATAGTCTTCCACATCCCGTTTGCTGCGGAAGGTATACTCCGCCAGCAGGATAGGGAGCTGGGTCTGCATGCCGGAGGAGGGGGAAAGCGGTTCACTGTAATAGGAGAAGCCGCTCAGTTTCAGGGAATTTTCCAGGTAGCGGGTCAACAGCCTGCATAGGTAGGCGTCGGAAGGCGCAAGCTTTTCCCTGTGGACAGAGCGCAGGTCGGCAAGGGTGTTTTCGGTGGCAAGCTGTCCCTGCAGGGAGCCGTCCGCGCTGTATCCCGGAAGGGAAGGCTCATAGTCATAGATACCAAAATCCTCCGGATGGGCAATGGTATAGTGCATATTAAGAGTGCTTCCGGCCATCTCGTTGGTGAAAAGACGGGAAGTGATATTGGTAAAGCGTTTTTCATCCTTTTTATATGTAAAGAGAAAGAGGGTCAGCGTACCGAAGGCGAGGATCAGAGCCGCGAGAAACAGAAGCTGCCGCATAGAAGGAATAGAACGTTTTTTCAAGAGAAATCACCTGTTACAATGTGCGTTGCTACAATATATGCCGAAGGTCCGCAGACAATGACCATGAAGTTGTATACAGTACAACTTTTAAAAATGTATATAAAAAAGAAAAAAGATGTATTGACTTGCAGTGACAAGCCTAATATACTGGAATTATGGAAGACAGGCAGACGAAGTACGGTGACATTGTTCACTATCTGGAAAACTTAATGGAATCTGAGGCATTGAGACCGGGGGATAAGCTGCCCTCTGAGAACGAGCTGACAGAGCAATTCGGAATCAGCCGACAGACAGTGAGAAAGGCCATCGGACTGCTGGAGGAAGAGGGAACCGTCCGCAGGGTCAGGGGCAGCGGAACCTACGTGAGCTTTGACCGCAGGGAAAACCTGGAGCGGCGGAACCGCATTGCGGTGATGACTACCTATGTGGACAGCTATATTTTTCCCAAGACCATCCAGGGAATTGAGAGAGTACTGTTTGAGAGAGGCTGTTCCGTTCAGATTTCCTTTACCAATAATATGCTGGAGCGGGAAAAAAGCGTGCTGACGGATTTGATCAGCAGGGATGATGTGGCGGGAGTCATTGTGGAGGGAACCAAGAGCGGTCTGCCAAATCCGAATCTTCCGCTGTACAGGCAGCTTCTCAACCGAAAGATACCGATCCTGTTTATCAATACATTTTACCCCGAGCTGGATGTTCCCCACGTTTCCCTGAATGACGTGAAAGCGGCGGAGACGGCGGTAAATTATCTGATTGAAAAGGGGCACAGGAACATAGGCGCCATACTGAAGCTGGACGACGGCCAGGGCAGGCTGCGGTATCTTGGCTACCTGAAGGCCATGGAGGCGGCGGGGCTGACAGTCACGGACTCCCGGATGGTCTGGATTGACACTGATGAATCCAAGCAGCTGAACTACTGCCGGTATAAGATACTGAAACGGGTGGAAGAGTGCAGTGCCCTGTTG
>JAIDME010000499.1 GCA_029050705.1 Acetatifactor sp. | reverse complement strand
CAACCCCGTTTGTGCGGAAGGTGCCAGCCTGAGCGAGTAACAGTCGAACAATAAGAGGATTTGATACCTGTGATAAATCAGTCCGCTTTTGTCGAGCGGACTTTTTTATGCAATAACTATTCAGAGCAATTTGGATCTAAAGATCCAAATGAGGAAAGCCTCGCAGAGGCAATAAAGAGGGGGCCGAGGCCTCTCTTGCGAATGGGCGCTGAATAGTTATTGAGAAGATATTAAATATTCCGTAATCCGATGCACGGATTTATGGAATGGAAACGGAGGAAAAAATGGAAAAACATTTGTTTACGTCAGAGTCTGTAACAGAAGGGCATCCCGATAAACTGTGCGATGCGGTGTCTGATGCTATTCTGGACGCGCTTATGGACAAGGATCCCATGAGCCGCGTGGCCTGTGAGACAGCATGCTGCACCGGTTTTGTTCTGGTGACCGGTGAGATTACCACAAACGCTTATGTGGACATTCAGAAGATTGTCAGGGAAACGGTTAAGGAGATCGGATACGACAGGTCGGAGTACGGTTTCGATGGAAACACCTGTGCAGTACTGGTGGCTATCGACGAGCAGTCGGCGGATATCGCCATGGGTGTGGACAAGGCGCTGGAGGCAAAGAAAGCGGCGGAGTCCGGCATGAACGACGAGCAGCTTGAGGCTATCGGTGCGGGAGATCAGGGCATGATGTTCGGTTATGCCACCAACGAGACTCCGGAATTTATGCCCTATCCTATTTTCCTGGCTCATAAGCTGACAAGACAGCTCACCAAAGTCCGCAAGGATGGCACGCTGAAATATCTCCGTCCCGACGGCAAGAGCCAGGTGTCTGTTGAGTATGACGAGACAGGCAAGCCCATCCGTCTGGAGGCAGTAGTGCTTTCCACTCAGCATGATCCGGATGTGACCCAGGAGCAGATTCATGCGGACATTAAGAAATATGTGTTTGATCCCGTCCTTCCGAAGGAGCTCATTGACGGGAATACCAAGTTCTTCATCAATCCCACCGGCCGTTTTGTCATCGGCGGACCTCACGGGGATGCGGGACTTACGGGAAGAAAAATTATTGTGGATACATACGGCGGATATGCGCGTCACGGCGGCGGAGCATTCTCCGGAAAGGACTGCACCAAGGTGGACAGAAGCGCAGCTTACGCTGCCCGCTATGTGGCAAAGAATATTGTTGCGGCAGGGCTTGCCGATAAGTGCGAAATTCAACTCTCCTATGCTATCGGCGTAGCACAGCCCACTTCTGTCATGGTGGATACCTTCGGCACCGGCAAGCTGCCCAATGAGAAGCTGGTGGAGATCATACGCGAGAACTTTGACCTCCGTCCGGCGGGCATCATCAAGATGCTGGATCTCCGCAGACCCATCTACAAGCAGACCGCGGCTTACGGCCATTTCGGGCGTGACGACATTTCACTGCCCTGGGAGGCTGTTGACAAGGCGGACAGCCTGAAGAAATATTTGTAAAACAGATTAGGAAGACGGCCTTTGCCTGTGCGGCGGCCGTCTTTTTGCCTGCCTGTTTATATTCGATTTGATAGAAAATAAAGATTGTGGTATTATAACATATAGGAAAC
>JAIDME010000498.1 GCA_029050705.1 Acetatifactor sp. | reverse complement strand
GCGTATCATCTGGGATGTCATGGCGGATTTTGACGCCGGAAAGCCGGGAACCTATCTGATTCACGGCATTACGGGGAGCGGCAAGACGGAAGTCTATCTGCAGATCATAGCGGAGACGATAAAACGGGGAAGACAGGCCATCATGCTGATTCCGGAGATTGCATTGACCTATCAGACGCTGCTGCGTTTTTACAGACGGTTTGGCGACAGGGTCAGCGTCATGAATTCAACCCTGTCGCCCGGGGAAAAGTATGATCAGTGCCAGAGGGCTAAAAACGGCGAAATAGATGTGATCATCGGCCCCAGATCCGCGCTGTTCACCCCTTTTCCCAATCTGGGAGTCATCGTCATGGATGAGGAGCACGAGGGCAGCTATAAGAGTGAATCGGCGCCCAAGTATCACGCCAGGGAGACGGCGGAGGAGGTGGCCAGGCTGCATGGAGCCGGGCTGGTGCTGGGTTCTGCCACGCCTTCCCTGGAGGCCTATTTTCGGACGCAGACAGGGGAGTATAAGCTGTTTCAGCTGAAGGAGAGACTGACAGGGGGACATCTGCCCACTGTCTATACGGTGGATCTGCGTCAGGAGCTGAGGGAGGGAAATCGATCTATTTTCAGCGTAAAGCTGCAGGAGCTTCTGGCCGACAGACTGCAGAAAAAAGAACAGAGTATTCTGTTTTTAAACAGGAGGGGCTATGCGGGATTTATTTCCTGCAGGTCATGCGGCCACGTGATGAAGTGCCCGCACTGTGATGTGTCTCTCTCGGAGCATAAAAACGGCAGGCTCATCTGTCATTACTGCGGTCACAGTGAGCCTAAGGTCAGTCTGTGTCCCAAATGCGGCTCCAGATATATCAGCGGCTTTAAGGCGGGAACGCAGCAGATAGAAGAGAAGCTGCAGGCCATGTTTCCCGGAGTGCGAACCCTGCGAATGGATGGGGACACCACGAAGACAAAGGGCAGCTATGAAGAAATTCTCTCAGCCTTTGCCAATCGGGAGGCAGATGTGCTCATCGGCACGCAGATGATAGTGAAGGGACATGATTTTCCGGGGGTGACCCTGGTGGGAGTGTTGGCGGCGGATCTTTCCTTAAGCGCAGGCGATTACCGGGCAGGGGAGCGAACCTTTCAGCTCCTGACCCAGGCGGTTGGCAGAGCAGGACGGGGAAGGCTTCCCGGGGAAGCGGTCATTCAGACCTACCAGCCGGAGCATTATGCTATAGTCTGTGCGGCAGATCAGGATTATGAGAATTTTTATCGGGAGGAGATCCTGTATCGGGAGCTGGGAGATTATCCGCCGGCTGCGCATATGCTGGCGGTACAGATTTTTGCAAGGGAGGAGGGAAGTGCCGTGGAACTGGCGGAGTCCCTGGCGGAGCTGGTCAGGACAAAATACGGTATCACTCAAAATGGAACAGAAGATTCGGGAGAATCCGTCCGGGTCATCGGGCCTGCGCCTGCGGCCATCGGAAGAATTAATGATATTTTTAGATTTGTGTTCTATGTGAAATCATCAAAATATGGTAAACTGATAGCTGTCTCTTTAAAAATAAGAACGTGCCCACGAAAATAACCGTGTAGATCTAGGTGGTAG
>JAIDME010000497.1 GCA_029050705.1 Acetatifactor sp. | reverse complement strand
TCATCCTTCCTTCTCTGACCATGGATGCCAGTCCCTCTCCACACAGCAAGACAAAGACTCCATCCGCTGTCATTATCATCTGCCGCAGCCGCGTATCCTGCCCGCTTTCCTTCTGCCCGGACACAGGTTTTTTACCGGCTCTCACGTCACGTTCCCGCCTTCCCGGGCGGAAAGCCTGCGACTCCGCTTTCTGCCTGCGCTCCTCCTGTCTGCGTTTTACAACGTCATATTTTGCCTGGTCAAATTCCTCCGGAGTTGCTTCCTCCTGCCTCTCATCCACCATGAACCGAAGCATACTGTCGTTCTTTTCATAGAATTGTGCATACCCCTCCACATATCTGCAGACTCCCTGCTCATAAACGTGGAATCCTTCCACCATCTCTCCGTTCAGCAGACGGTATCCCAGAAAATCATATTCCGCAAAATATTTTTTTCTTGTCTTCTCCGCCTCCTGCAAAACTGCCTGGGACAAATGACGAGTCTCCCTCTGAAGGAAATTCAATTTGCATGCTCCGTAAAAAAACAGATATGTAATCCCGCCTTCCTCTCTGCGTACTCCATACATTCCCACAGCCAGTTCCTTATCGAGGGCATGTCCGTTCAACTGTTTTATATAGGAAACAACATAATCCTCCACATAAATTTTGCAGCTGCGGTTTATTTCACCTATCTGTGTAATATTTTTTGGCAAATCCATAAAAACACCTCCCCTGTCAATACCGTAAATATAGCATTGACAGTGGGAGGTTTTTAGCATACCTTGTCGTGTCGGACAAAAAAATATTCGACAATGTTTTTCACTCAAACCTGTATATGGTCACCGAATCATACTCTCTGCTCTCACCGAAAATACAGGAAGGAAATTCAGGTTTGTTGACAGAATCAGGGAAATACTGGGTTTCCAGACACAGGCCCATGCGGGGTCCGTATGTCATGCCGTCCTTTCCCGGCTGCTCCGCAATAAAGTTACCTGCATAGAACTGCACTCCGGGAAGCGTAGTATAAGCTTTCATGATCCTGCCGCTCTTCGGCGCGGTTACAGTTGCAAAATGCCGGAGTTCTCCATCATCCTTCCAGCCGTCGATCACCCAGTTGTGATCATAGCCGCCGGCAAACCTCAGCTGCTCAAAGTCATCGCCGATGCACAGCCCCACCTTCTTAGGTTTCGTAAAGTCCATGGGTGTCCCTGACACTTCATCCACCCGGCCTGTGGGAATTGAGCCCGCATCCCCCGGGGTATAGCAGGAAGCATTCAGCCAAAGTTCATGCTCCTCAATCCTGCCGCTGTCATGGCCATCCAGATTAAAGTAAGTGTGATTTGTCAGGTTGAGGATCGTATTCCTGTCGCTGGCTCCGTGATAGTGAAGCCGCAGACTGTTGTCCTCACCTAAGCTATATTCCACGGAAACACGCTTATTGCCGGGGAATCCGAGATTTCCGTCGGTATCTTCCAGGGAAAATGTGATTCCTTCCGCACCCACCTCCGCTTTCCAAAGCTGCTTGTGGTATCCGTTATCCATGTGGCTGTGGAGATTATTTGCATTATCATTTACGTCTACATGATAGGTAATGCCATCAATGCAAAAAGCGGCATTGCCTATTCTGTTGGCGCTGGGTCCTATCACAACCCCGAAAAAGCTGGGGTTCCCCATATAACTCTCCGCCCTGTCAAAGCCAAGCACTACATCCGCCCGGTTTCCTTCTTTGTCCGGTACAATAACCTTTACAATGGCCGCACCTAAATCCGTTACGGCAACTGCCATGCCATTGTCATTCTCCATCGTGTAAAGAGTCACCTCCCGGCCATCCGGGTATTTTCCAAACTTACTCTTTGTCACCTTGACTGCCATATTCATAATCCTGCCTTTCCGTAACCTGCAAATTTACATACTATTCTCCGTCGCCATAGTGTCACTGACTACAATTCCACGCGCCCCTCCAGGGCCCGAAGCAGCGTCACTTCGTCGATGTACTCCAAATCGCCTCCCACAGGTACACCGCTGGCTATTCTTGTCACCCGAATGCCCGTAGGCTTGATCATCTTGCTGATATACATGGCCGTGGTCTCGCCCTCCAGGCTGGAGTTTGTAGCTATGATAACCTCATCAACATCCCCCCTCAGGCGCTCCATCAGCTCCTTCAGTTTGATGTCCCCCGGCCCAATACCCAGCATGGGAGAAATTGCACCATGCAGCACGTGGTAGATACCCTCGTAACGCCCTGTCTTCTCATATGCCGCCAGGTCTCTTGTATTTTCCACTACCATGATCATTTTATGGTTGCGCCGCTGATTGGCGCACACGGGACAGACATCTTTATCCGTCAGGGTAAAGCACTCCCTGCAATACCGCACATTTGCCTTTGCCTCCACGATAGTGTCCGCAAGCCGCTTCACTCTGTCCTGAGGCATATTGATCAAATGAAAAGCCAGCCGCTGGGCAGACTTACTGCCTATGCCCGGAAGCGCCCCGAGCTCTTCTATTAACTTATTGATATATCCGCTGTACAGATCCATCAGAAAGGCATGCCTCCCAGACCGCCTGTCATCTTGCCCATAAGTTCGTTACTGGCTTCATCTGCCTGACGCATGGCCTCGTTGACTGCGGCTACTATGGCATCCTGCAGTGTCTCAATATCCTCAGGATCCACAATTTCCTCAGACAAAGCAAGCCTCAGCAGCTCCTTTTTGCCGTTTACAGCCACTTCCACTGCTCCGCCGCCGGTCTTCGCAACAAACTCTTTTGTCTCAAGTTCCTTCTGGCCCTCCTCCATCTGACGCTGCATCCTCTGAGCCTGCTTCATCAGATTCGCCATATTCCCCGGCATTCCGCCCCCGGGAAATCCTCCTCTTTTTGCCATTCCTTTATCCTCCAATCTATTCGTCATCTTCTATTTCTATATCCATACGGACAAGCTTGGATAAATCCACATAATTTTGTTCAAATTCCTGCTGCCCGCTGACAGTCTGAAAGCTGACCTCGACCCGTTTTCCCGAGAAATCTTCCAGCAGTGCCTCCAGTTGTTGCCCATGCTCAGGATGTTTTACAAAAAAATCGGATGCCAGGCCGTCTTCCAGCACCATGACCAGCTTATTGTCCCCGCCCAGGCTCAGCTTCGCATTCTTCATATAGCTTTTCATGGGGTTATCCGCGCTTCCGACAATTGCCGGCCATTTTGAAACAATGGCCTTCACGTCATCAGGAATCGCTTTTGGCGGCTCCGGCTTCTGCAGTTCCGGCCCGCCTTCCGCCGTCCGGCTTCCGCCTGCAGGCGTACCCGACGCCGCAGCGGCATACACAATGCCGTTTTCCAGCTTATCCTCCACCTGTCTGATGCGGTCTAAGACTGCCTCCTCATTTGTCTCCATCTGAGGCCTGCACAGCTTGATCAGCGCGATCTCCACCAGAATCCGCTTCTGGGAAGCATACCGTATCTGCCCGGAAAGCTCTGAAAATACCCGGATGTACCGCACAATCTGTTCCATTTCAACCCGTCCGGCCTCTTCTTTCAGGCGCTTTAGGTTGTCCGTAGACATGTCTATGACATCCTCCAGGTTGTCCGATGCCTGAACCAGCATCAGATTGCGCAGATACCAGGTAAAGTCTGTGACAAACTGGGTCAGTTCGCGCCCCTGCATCACAATTTCCTCCAGAAGCCGGACACAGCCCGGCACATCCCTGTCAAGACAGCAGCAGAGCAGCCTGCTGAACACCTCCGTATCCACCGCCCCAAGCACATCCAGCACCTTATCGTAGGTCAGTTCCTTTCCCAGATGAAACGCAATACACTGATCCAGCAGACTTAAGGCATCTCTCATGGAGCCGTCCGCAGTCTTCGCAATATAACGGAGAGCCTTTTCCTCCACCTGCACATTCTCCGCCTCAGTCAGTTCCTTCATCCGCCCCGCGATAGTGTCTATGGATATTCTCTTGAAATCATATCGCTGACACCGGGACAAAATCGTAATGGGAAGCTTGTGCACCTCGGTGGTGGCCAGAATAAAAATCACATAGGAGGGCGGCTCTTCCAGAGTCTTCAACAGCGCGTTGAAGGCCCCTATGGAGAGCATATGCACCTCGTCTATGATATAAACCTTGTATTTCCCTTCTGCCGGAGAATAGGATACCTCCTCAACAATCTCACGAATGTTGTCCACGCCGTTGTTGGAAGCGGCGTCAATCTCAATAACATTCATGCTGGCTCCCGCCGCAATCGCCTTACAAATCCGGCATTCCCCGCAGGGACCGTCCTCCGCAGGGTTCTCACAGTTCACCGTGCGGGCCAGTATCTTGGCAATCGTGGTCTTGCCTGTACCCCTGGTGCCGGTGAAAAGGTAGGCATGACCGATACGCCCTGCCTTCAGCTGGTTTTTCAGGGTTGTCACGATATGATCCTGACCCTTCACATCGGCAAAGGATTCAGGACGAAATTTTCTGTAAAGTGCTGTATATGACATATAAAGTTAATCTCCAAAAGAAATTCCCAGCAGCTTTGCTTCCTGTACAATGGTTGCACCCGGCTCCACCATCTTCAGTTTGCCTGCTACGTCTTCAAGAGGAACCTTTACAATCTCACGGTTTTTATAGCCCACCATAAAGCCGTACTGTCCCTCCAGGATCAGCCTGCCCGCTTCCGCTCCCAGGCGGCTGGCAAACACACGGTCATAAGGGCAGGGACTTCCGCCTCTCTGCATGTGTCCGGGAACCGTGACACGCACTTCCCTGCCGGTCTTTTTCTGGATAGCTGCCGCCACCTCATAAGACACGGAAGGATAAGGATACTTCTCCATCTTTTTCTTATATTCCTTTTTAGAGAGAGCCGCATCCTCCTTGGAGATGGCACCTTCTGCCACCGCAATGATGGTAAAGCGGCTGCCCCTTTTGTCTCTCTCCTCTATTTTTTCAATCACCTTGTCAATATCATAAGGAATCTCGGGAAGCAGGATGATGTCCGCACCGCCTGCCATACCGGCATTCAGTGTCAGCCAGCCCACCTTGTGCCCCATGACCTCCACAATAAATACCCTGCCGTGAGATGCCGCCGTAGTGTGAATACAGTCGATGGCATCGGTTGCAATGTTTACCGCGCTCTGGAATCCGAAGGTCATATCAGTGCCCCAGAGGTCATTGTCAATGGTCTTGGGCAAGGTTACAATATTCAGTCCCTGTTCCCTGAGCAGATTCGCGGTCTTGTGCGTACCGTTTCCCCCCAGAATGACGAGACAGTCAAGCTGCAGCTTATAATAATTCTGCTTCATTGCCTCCACTTTATTCAGCCCGTTCTCATCAGGATCATTTATGGTCTTAAAGGGCGTGC
Source organism: Acetatifactor sp. (assembly GCA_029050705.1). Lineage (GTDB taxonomy): Bacteria > Bacillota > Clostridia > Lachnospirales > Lachnospiraceae > Acetatifactor. The sequence continues at coordinate 2,819 of JAIDME010000497.1, read as the reverse complement.
GTGAAGTTCCGAGCATGGTTCCGCCCTTCGTCAGGATGCCGGAAAAATCCTTTCCCGTCAGCATCCGGAACTTACTGTAGATCAATCCCCTGTAGCCGTCCAGAAAACCGTAAATCTCCACTTCTTCTCCACTTGCATACAGAGTCTTTACAACGCCCCTCATTGCCGCATTTAATGCCTGACAGTCTCCGCCGCTGGTCAACATACCGATTCTTTTCATGCACGTTCCCTCCTGATAAATTTGCTTTATTAAAAGTTTACCCCGTTCGTGATAAATTTGCAAGAGAAATTCGGGCTTGCAAAAAAGGGGGTAATGCTATAAAATGAATTTCATATCAGGAGACGTACCGAAGTGGCCGTAACGGGACTGACTCGAAATCAGTTTATCGGTGTTAAGCCGGTACGAGGGTTCGAATCCCTCCGTCTCCGCTGGAATATTAAGTCTGCAGGCGGGATTGCCGCTTGCAGGCTTTTTCTTTGTTATGGTGATGCGCAGATATAAAATGTCCCTCTACACATCAATATAGGCTCCGGCCTGTACGCGCCACATCTGCGCATACTTCCCCCCCGTTTTCAACAGTTCCCCGTGGGTCCCCTGCTCGGCAATCCGACCCTTCTCCAGCATAATAATATGATCTGCAAGGCGTGTGGTGGACAGCCTGTGAGAAATAAAGATCACGGTCTTATCCTTTGTGGCTTTCAGCATGGCATGATTCAACTGGTATTCCGCAATGGGGTCCAGCGCGCTGGAAGGCTCATCCAGAATCATCAGTCCCGCCTTCTGATAAAAAACTCTGGCTATGGCGAGCTTCTGACTCTCGCCGCCGGACAGATTCACGCCCTTCTCCATGATCTCCGTAGTCAGCTGAGTGTCCAGCCCGTCCGTCATCTCCTGAATCTTCTCCAGAAGACCGCTCTCCGAAAGCGCCTGCCGGATGGGTTCCTCCTCACAGTCATCTGCAATGTTCATCAACACATTCTCTCTCACATTCCCCGCAAAAATCCTGAAATCCTGAAAAACCGTGCCGATGGATTCCCGGTATTTCTCCACCTGATAATCACGGATATCCGTTCCGTCCGCAAGAATCCGTCCCTCGTCCACATCATACAGCCGCATCAGAAGCTTTACCAGCGTGGTCTTTCCGGCACCGTTGTAGCCCACCAGCGCAATCTTCTGCCCCGGTCTGATATGCAGAGAAATGTCCTTCAGAAGGTCTCCGTCCTCCTTGCGGTATGCAAAGGAAACTCCCTGCAGTTCAATCTCCTTTGCCCCTTCAGCCGGGAGCAGACCTTTCTCCGAGACAATCTTCGGCTCAAACCCGAGGAAATCCCGCATTTTCTGAACATACAGGCTGGTCTCACAGGCAAAGGGGTAGACATCCGTAAAAATACTCATGCCGCGCTTCAGCCGCCCAAAGGAATTATACAGAATCGCTACGCTGCTGAAGGACAACACCTTCCGAACGGTGGCCTGGAACACCAGATAGGAGATGTAGAGCACATCGCTGAAAAAGCCGTTGCTCACATACCTTCTCATAAAGCTTAAGAAAAATCTGCGGTTCGCATTCCTCTTTTCCACCTGATAGACTTCCTCGTTTGCCTCCTCGAACCGGTCAAACAATACGCCGGAGACCTCCGGATTCAACCTGAGTTCCTTTGCATGATCGCTCAGGTAAAATACTCTTTTCACATACTCCCGCTTTCTCTCATGGGGATTTCTTGCAATACGGATCTTAAACGTCAGCTTGTTAAACAGCTGATTAAAGCCAAACGCCATCACAAAGGACACCACCGCGAACGGGATGGAGACCTTATCCTTCATAAAGAAATAGATGCCCGTAGAAACAAAGACCGCAATACCGGACGCTGTGTTCTGCAAAAATGTGACACATCTGTCAACTTGCTTGTCCACCTCCGCCAGCACCAGAACCAGCTGATTGTAGTAATCCGGATTGTCATAGCACTCCAGATCCAGCTCCTTCGCCTTTTCATAAAATAAAAGCTTTATCTTCTCCCGTATCTTAGGACGCTCCTTCTCCATCATATAATCCCACACGAACGACGTAAATACCATTCCCAGCGTAACGCCGCCAAACAGGATCAGAAGGAACACCGCCACCTGACGAAAAGGATAATGAAATTCCGCCGCCTCCAGCACATAGCCGATTCCGTAGGTATGCTCAAAGAAGATGGACACCTGATTCCGCACGGAATCCAGCACCGCAAAGATCACATATCCGGGCGAGGCCGCCAGACAAAGCTTTATTAAAAACCAGTTGTTTTTCCAGACCTGGGCTGCGGTCTGCTTCACCTGATCTTTCTCCTGTTTCACAGCTCCACCTCCCCTTCCTCATCCAGAGCCAGATAATTCATGGCCTGCTTTTTATACATCTGCGCATAGCTTCCGCCAAGCTCCATCAGCTGCCTGTGGGAGCCCTCTTCAATCAATCTGCCGCCCTCCAGCATGAAAACCTTATCACAGCTTTTTACCGAGGACAGGCGATGAGAAATAAAGAGCATGGTGTGATCTCTGCCCTCCTTCATAATATTTTGAAACAGCTCATACTCCGCAATAGGATCAAGCGCGCTGGAGGGTTCATCAAAGATCTTAACCGGCGATTCCTTCGCAAAGGTTCTTGCCACGGCCAGCTTCTGGTTCTCTCCCCCGGACAATACCGCTCCGTCCTCCTCAAACTCCTTCGTCATCATGGTGTAGATCCCTTTAGGAAGACTCTGCACCTTCTCGTAGACCCCTGCTCTTTTTAAGGATTGCTCCACCAGCTCGTCCTCATTCTCATAGTGCCTGCCCATCAGAACAT
>JAIDME010000496.1 GCA_029050705.1 Acetatifactor sp. | reverse complement strand
GATCATTCTCAGCGAAAGCGGCCCTTAATTTGTCATTCATCTGTATTTGTATTTTGGCCTGCTTACTTCCTTTTTAGGAAATAGGATGCCTTGTTCCTTTGATGTTAACTAACGGACATTGGGGTGTGAACAGTAACAGCTGGCAATTTTTGGTAAAGGTATTGAATGAGTTGTAGTAAGTAGTGTATAATGTCCATAAACAAAGATTTTTTTTGTAGAGCGATGTTTGTGGTGAACTCATTATACACGAAAAGGGAGATTATTGCTCTTTTTATATGCAAACGCTCATAGAATCAAGAATTAGGCAGTATTAGACACTACCCAAAAAGGAGAATTACAAAATGAAAACGGTGGCATTTGTACCAATTAAATTAAATAATGAAAGGCTTCCAGGAAAGAATTTGATGAAATTTTCTGATGGGACACCATTGGTTAGAGTTATTTTAGATAAACTGGTAGCCCTCAAAGGAGACTGTATTGATGAAATTTATTGCTATTGTAGTAGTGGGGAGGTAGTTAGCTATTTACCTGAAGAAGTTAAGTGGCTTCAGCGTCCAGTTTTTTTAGATGATAAGTTCTGCAAAGGAAGAACAATTTATGAAGAGTTTGTAAAAACAATTGAAGCCGATGTCTATATTTTGTGCCATGCAACGGCTCCTTTTACCACTCTAGAACATATCAAGGAATGCATAAAAGCCGTTCAGTCTAAAAAATATTCTTCGTCATTTGCAGGACAGAAGTTGCAGACGTTCTTTTGGAAAGATGGTAAACCGTTTAATTTCGATTTGAGTAATCCGCCAAGGACGCAAGATATGGAAGCGTTCTATATAGAGAATCCCTCTCCATATGTTTTTACCAAACAGATATTTGAAGAGTATCATGCAAGATCGGGAATTAATCCATATATAGTAGAATGTGATGCTGTAGAATGTGTGGATATAGATAATGCCGATGATTTTGAACTTGCAGATGCAGTATATAGTTTTATTAGAAAGAAAGGCTCAGAATATGAAGGATAATATAATTATTTTAGACACCTCATTGCGTGATGGTAGTCATTTAAATGAAGGAAAATTTGGAAAACAGATGATATTGGATACAATAAGTGGTCTTTGCAGAGCCGGAATAGATTATATAGAATTGGGCTTCCTTACAACAACTGACTATGATTCGGACATATCCATGTTCAGAAACATAGAAGATGCGAGAAAAGTAATTCCAAAGAATGAAGAGAATACACACTTTGCGTTGATGGCTTACCGTTTTGATGTTCGTAACATTGAAGATTACGATGGTGGTAATATTGATTTGATTCGTACAACTAACCATATATATGATTTGGAGGAAGGACTCGAAAATTGCAAGCTTACAATAAAGAAAGGCTATAAGTGCTCTGTTAACCTAATCAATTTCTATGGTGCATATACAGAAGACCAGAAGATAGAGTATTTAAAACGTATTAATGATATTCACCCGTATGCAATATCAATGGCGGACACTTATGGATTGCTTGATATGATGGAGATTGAGTATATTTATGAGTTAGCAGATAAATATCTTGATAAGGATATTATATTGGGAATACATCTTCATGAAAATAAGGGAATATCGTATGCTATGGCACAAAGATTTTTACAGATAATTGATCGTAGTAGAATTGCTTTGGTAGATGCCACGTTGTATGGAATTGGAGAAGTGCCAGGGAATTTAAGACTTGAGCAGATATGTGAATATATGAACAAATATCATGATGCAAGTTTTAAAATGGATGAAATCTATAGACTAATTGACAAATATTTTGTTGAATTAAAAAGGAAAAAGGATTGGGATTATGAATTGCCGTATGCGATTTCGTCTAAATATGGAATTAATAGAAAATATGCACAATTTATGATTGAAAAAGGGAATCTTGGGATGGCTGATATTAATTCAATATTGAAAGAGGTAGAGGGAGCGGATAAAGCCAGTTATAATAGAAAACTTGCTGAAAAAATATATTCCAATTATATAAACAATTTATATCATAAGGAGCAATGAAATGAAGAACAGGCAAAAAATAGATTATGATGAGTTAAGACATACCGCTGCAAAAAACAGACTCAAAGTTTTAAATATGGTATATGAAGGAATGTCTGGGCATATAGGAGGTTCTTTTTCCGCATGTGATATCATTACCTATCTGGGTGAGTATGTAATAGATTACAAAAGTGAAGAAAGAGACAGGTTTATTTTATCTAAAGGCCATGCTGTTCCCGCATTATATGCTGAACTAAATGAATTGGGTATTGTACATGATGATGAATTATCAACATTTAGAAAGTTGAATTCGAGATTATCCGGCCATACAAATAGAGAAAAAATTCCTGAGACGGATGTAACAACCGGATTGTTAGGGCAAGGGTTGTCTTATGGAGTTGGAATGGCATTTGCAAAGAAACTGAAAAAAAGTAAAAATACAGTCTATGTGATGATAGGTGACGGAGAAACTCACGAAGGACAAATATGGGAAGCCCTCATGGAAGCGAGTCATTTTAAGCTTGATAATTTAATATTGATTATTGACAGAAATGGACTTTGTTCACATCAGCCAGTAGAAAAGGTAATTTCGATAGAACCTCTTAAAGAAAGATTAGAAAGCTTTGGCTGGTTTGTAAAAGATATTAATGGTCACAGCATGGAAGAAATTGATGCTGCATTCACCTCATTAAAGTTACAAATTGGTAAGCCAAAATGTATTATTGCGCATACAACAAAAGGCAAGGGCGTGAGTTTTATGGAAAATGATGGGCAGTGGCATAGAAGCATACCAAATGAATCTCAGTATGAAATGGCAAAGAAAGAATTAGAAGAACAGATTGGAGAATATTATGCTTAATCAGTACAGGTACACAATTCCTAAAGAAGCAATAGGTAATACTTTAATTGAGCTCGCAAAAGATAATGCAAAGATATGTGTGTTTTCCAGTGATGTGAGTAAATCAGTGAATGTATATGAATTTAGCCAGAAGTATCCAGAACGTTTTTTTGAAATGGGTATTGCAGAACAAAGTTCCGTTTCGGCCGCCGGTGGAATGGCTATAGAAGGGTTTATTCCGGTTTACGTTGCTTTAGCGATTTTTTCAAATGGAATGACATTTCCCCAAACCAGACAGGTTTGCAATAATAATTTAAATGTAAAAATTATTGGAACGCATGCTGGAGTCGATGATGGAGGAGATGGCACAGGCCATCACTCTACAGAAGATATGGCTATTAGTAGAGTGATTCCGCGGATGACTGTTCTTTGTCCTTCAGATGAGAATGAGGTTGCCGCTGCAATTAAGGAAATGATAGCTATGAAAGGCCCGTGCTTTATGCGTGTGGCTAGGGAATCTCAACCGATTATTCATGAAAAGGATTGTTCCTTTGAAATTGGGAAAGCAGAAACTATTTTTGATGAAGGTAATGATTTCGCAATCATATTTGAAGGAAGTTCTTTAACTCAGGCATTAGAGGGATTTGAACTTGCTAAGAATAAAGGAAAAAGAGGGAAACTAATAAATATTCGCAGTATAAAGCCTATTGATGAATTTTGTATAAAGCAAATAGCTCAAATTGTTGAAACCATTGTTACTGTAGAAAATCATAGCATTAGGGGTGGACTATATTCTGCAGTGTGTGAAGTGCTGGGAAGTGAAAAACATAAGGCAGTTATTAAACCAGTTGGATTTAAGGATCTGTTTATGGAATCTGGTCCGGCTTCTGGAATAAAGGAAAAATACGGTCTTAGTATCAAATCCATAGTGCAGTGCTTGGTTTAAACATAGCCTAAAATTTTATTGACAATCACAGAAGCGGTCCGTTGTCTATCAGGCATTAAGCCGAATCACATTGATCTATAAACTGGAGGAGGTGCTGAAAGATCTCTTTCCACAGGAAAAACTTCAAGAGCGGCAGACATCCAAAAATCGCTGGTTGAAGAGTATTTTTGCGTGGGTAAAACAGCAGCTTGAAGATAACGCGCCATCAGGACATTATGTATCGGCAAAAAGAACTGGTTATTCCATGACTCGGTCAAAGGTGCCGAAGTAAGTGCCATCATCTACAGCATTTCCGAAACAGCAAAGCGCAATGATCTCAGGCCATACTTCTATTTCAGGCATTTGCTTACGGAATTGCCCAAGTATTGTGATAACGAAGGAAACATAAATCCTGCAGAACTGGACGACCTTTTGCCCTGGTCAGAGAAGCTTCCGGATGAATGCAGGGAAACGCGCCGTTGAAAAATGGCGTTGTTTTAATTTTCAGCGTATGATTTGACGGTTACAATGATTCGACAGATTATTGCAGATAACAACCTACATAATGACTGCTTCACAAAATATCTTAAAATCTTAACAGATAGATAAACTACTGAAAGAAAAAAATTATCAGGGAGTGGGAACACTGGCAGGCACTTGAAAGAAAACAGAGAGATGTAATCAATTCGAGAGAAGAAATAGTGTGCAATTTTATCGGTTTGTGGTATACTGTACAGCAGAAAGCCCAAAGGTCTATGCAGAGCAAAAGGAGAACATTCAAATGTTTACAGGCAAGACATTATTGATTACCGGAGGAACCGGTTCTTTTGGAAATGCAGTACTCAACAGATTTCTTGCAACGGACATCGGGGAGATCCGTATTTTTTCCAGGGACGAGCTGAAGCAGGATGATATGCGCCATTATTATCAGCGGGAATTCCCTGAATACAGCAACAAGCTGAAGTTTTATATCGGAGATGTGCGGGATCGACAGAGCATCGATAAGGCGATGCACGGGGTTGATTATATTTTTCATGCGGCGGCCTTGAAGCAGGTCCCGTCCTGTGAATTTTTCCCCATTGAGGCAGTCAAGACCAACGTGCTGGGGACAGAGAACGTGCTGCAGTCTGCTGTGGACGCGGGTGTAAAGAAGGTCATCTGTCTTTCTACAGATAAGGCTGCCTACCCCGTAAATGCCATGGGAACCTCCAAGGCGATGATGGAGAAGGTCATTGTAGCGAAGTCCAGAACGGTATCCGCTGATGAGACAAGCATCTGCTGTACCAGATATGGTAATGTACTCTGTTCCAGAGGATCGGTGATTCCTCTGTTTATCAGTCAGATTAAGGAGGGAAAGCCGCTGACTGTGACGGAGCCTTCCATGACCCGCTTTGTGATGAGCCTGGAAGAAGCGGTGGAACTGGTGGTTTATGCGTTCCAAAACGCGGAGAGCGGGGACATTATGGTGCAGAAGGCTCCCGCCTGTACGATTGGTGTGCTTGCGCAGGCAGTGAAGGAACTGTTTCATGTGGACAGCGAGATCAAGGTGATCGGAATCCGCCACGGTGAAAAAATGTACGAAACCCTTTTGACCAACGAGGAGTGCGCTCATGCCATTGATATGGGGAATTTCTACCGTGTCCCGGCAGATAAGAGAGATTTAAATTATGATAAATATTTCACGGATGGTAATACAGAGCGGGTGAAACTGTCGGAGTTCAACTCTAATAATACGGAGCTGATGGATGTAGAACAGGTAAAGGAGAAACTTTTGACACTTTCCTATATCAGAGATGAAATTGCGCAGTGGGAGAACAGATGATGAAGGTTCTGGTGACGGGAGCAGAGGGTTTTATCGGGAAAAATCTGATATCGTGGCTGGAAAGGCGCGGCGATGTGATGGTGTTGCCTGTTGATATAGGGACACCGATAGAAGTTCTTGAGGAATATTGTAAAGAGTGCGATTTTGTGTATAATCTTGCCGGTGTGAACCGTCCGGAGCATGTGGAAGAGTTTATGGCGGGTAATTTCGGATTTGCCACAACTCTGATTGAGACTCTGAAAAAGCATGGAAATAACTGTCCTGTCATGAATTCTTCTTCCATTCAGGCTGTCCTGGACAATCCCTATGGCAGGAGTAAAAAGGCCGGAGAAGACATGATGCTTGCTTACGGAAAAGAAACAGGGGCTTCTGTTTATATTTACCGGTTTCCCAATGTGTTCGGCAAGTGGTGCAGGCCAAACTACAACAGCGCAGTAGCAACTTTCTGTCATAATATTGCCCATGGACTGCCGATACAGGTCAACGACAGAAGTACTCGGATGCGCCTGGTATACATTGATGATGTGGTGGAGGAATTACTGCAGGCGCTGGACGGGCATCCCCATATTGATGGGGATGGCTATTGCTTTGTGCCGATGGTTCATGAGACAACACTGGGGGAGATTGTGGATTTGCTGTACGGCTTTCGTGAAAGCAGGAAGAACCTGATGGTGCCGGACATGACAGTGGGAAGCTTTGAAAAGAAACTGTACAGTACCTACCTGAGTTATCTTCCGAAGGACGGATTTTCTTATCCCCTGATCATGCATGAAGATGTAAGGGGGAGTTTTACGGAGATTTTGAGAAGTGCTGACCGGGGACAGGTGTCAGTCAATATTTCCAAACCGGGCATTGTGAAGGGAAATCACTGGCATCAAAGCAAAAATGAAAAGTTTGTTGTGGTCAGCGGCAGTGGGCTGATCCGTTTCCGCAGGCACGGGGAAGATGAGATTATAGAGTATCCCGTCAGCGGGGAGAATCTGGAGGTAGTGGATATACCTACGGGATATGTTCACGAGATTGTCAATACGGGCACAACGGATATGGTGACGCTGATGTGGTGCAATGAATGCTATGATCCGGAAAGACCGGATACAATGGCGGAAAAAGTGGATAAAAACGAGTCGGGAGGAAACAGATGAAAGCGGATTATTCACAAATACATTTTCGGCAGGACGGAAGACTTAAGCTGCTGATCATCGTGGGGACACGTCCGGAAATTATTCGGCTGAGCGCGGTGATCACAAAATGCCGCCAATATTTCGACTGTATTCTGGCACATACAGGGCAGAATTATGACTATAACCTGAACGGCATTTTTTTTCGGGATCTGAAACTGGCGGATCCGGAGGTATATATGGATGCGGTGGGAGATGACCTGGGAGAGACGGTGGGAAATATTATCAATGCCTCTTATAAGCTGATGAAGCAGACGGAGCCGGACGCATTGTTGATCCTGGGAGATACGAATTCCTGTCTTTCTGCCATTGCCGCAAAGCGTCTGCATATTCCGATTTTCCACATGGAAGCGGGAAACCGCTGCAAGGACGAATGTCTGCCGGAGGAGACAAATCGGCGGATTGTGGATATTATTTCGGATGTAAACCTGGCTTACAGCGAACATGCCAGGCGCTACCTGGCGGAATGCGGCCTGCCCCGGGAGCGTACCTATGTGACGGGAAGCCCTATGGCGGAGGTGCTGCACCGGAATCTGAAGGAAATTGAAAGTTCCGATATTCTTCAAAGGCTGAAGCTGGAACCGGGAAAATATATTCTGTTATCTGCCCACAGGGAAGAAAATATTGATACGGAGAAGAACTTTAATGCTCTGTTTACGGCAATCAACGGGCTGGCGGAGAAATATGACATGCCGATTTTGTATTCCTGCCACCCTCGCAGCCGAAATCGGCTGGAAAAGTCCGGTTTTCGTCTGGATGAGCGTGTCATCCGGCATGAGCCTCTGGGATTTCATGATTATAACCATCTGCAGATGAACGCTTTTGCGGTGGTTTCCGACTCCGGCACGCTGCCGGAGGAGAGCGCGTTCTTTGCATCTGTGGGACATCCGTTTCCGGCAGTGTGCATCAGGACCAGCACAGAGCGCCCGGAAGCCCTGGACAAGGCCTGTTTTGTGCTGGCGGGCATCGACGAGCGTTCATTGCTGCAGGCGGTGGAGGTGGCAGTTGAACTGAACAAGTCAGGGAATCATGGAACATCTGTGCCGGATTATTCGGAGGAGAATGTCAGTACAAAGGTGGTTAAGATCATTCAGAGTTATACGGCAGTTGTGGATAAGATGGTGTGGAGGAAAAATTGAACATGGCTATGGAAAATATGGTTACGGAAAATGTGAAAATGAGAGAACGTGAAATCAGCCTGATTGATCTGCTTGTGGAGATGCTGCTTCACTGGCGCATGATACTGGCGGCCATGCTTCTTGGAGGGATTGTGCTGGGCGGATTCAGCTATGCACGCTCTAAGAATCTGCAGCAGATAGCAGAAGAACAGCAGCGTGCCCTTGAGGAGCAGCAGGTCCTGTCCCGGGAGGAACACATGGAACAGTGGGAAGCTCAGGGTATTTCCCTGAGGAGTAAGCTGGATGATGCGCAATTCGCGAGGGTGAATACGGCTTTCACGCTCAATCAATGCTGGGAGGAAAGGTTTGACTATCAGCAGCATTCGCTTCTGATGCAGCTGGATCCGATGAAGATACAGCAGACAGATTTGATCTTTTTGGTCAGAGCGGATGATGCGGAAGGCGCGTATATTATTACAAATGCGTATGAGCATTTGCTTGCAGGCGCTGCGCTGCATGAGTATGTGGAGAACCGGTGCGGAGTAGACTGTGATGTGAGTGAGATCATTACATTGACAAAACCGGGATATGGCATAGAACAGAACGGCAATTATATGCGGGAAGAAAAGGCACACGTTGTAAGTTTGCAGATTCGGCATGATAATCCAGACATCTGCAGTGCCATGGCGGATGCGGTTGAGGAGTTTATACGGCAGCAGCATAAAGAACTGGAGCAGGCCATTGGAAGCCATGAGGTATTATTACTCAGCCGCTCTCAGGGGGAGGTGGCTGACAGAATGGTGACGGATTTGCAGAGTACTTGTGCCAATACCCTTTATTCGCTTTCAAATTATTACTCTACGCTGGTGAAAAACTTTGCCGATGAAGAGAAGGCATATTATAACTACCTGATTGCAGGCAGCCCGGTGGACGGCAGGGATGCAGAGATGCAGGATAATGGGGCCGGACAGGAGAAACCTGCGGCGGGGGCTGCAGTTGCCAAAGCACGCGTCAGTGTAAAATATGTGCTGCTTGGAATGATTATGTTCACAGGTATCTATGGCTTCGCGCTTTTTATTAAATTCATTACGAATAATCGACTGCGCAGTGCGGATAGCCTCTGTGAGTTTTACGGAATACCTCAGCTCGGAACGGTGCCTGCATTATCCAAAAAGCGTTTTCTTGGCGCTGTGGATCAGTGGATATTAAAGCTGCGTTATCACAATCAAAGAAGATTTACCCCGGAGGAATCCGTTGAGTTGGCGGCAGTGGCGGTGAAAATGGCAGCAGTGAAGAGGGGAGACAAAGCTGTGTGCCTTCTTGGATGTGAGTTGAAAGGGAACACTCTGGAAATCTGCGGGCAGATAAAAGAGCAGCTGAAGGCAGCTGGTCTTGAGGTCAATACATTGAGCAATGTATTGTATGATGCGGAAGCCATGGAGCAGCTTGGCGGTGTCAGTTGTGTGGTGCTTGTAGAGACGGCAGGTGTGACATTATATGATGAGATACTGAAGGAACTGGAACTGCTGCAGAGACAGGAAATAGCAGTGCTGGGCGGCATCGTGGCAGAGTGATGATTTGTTGCCGAAACAGACTCAGTCGGTCCGGGCGCCATAGTTTTTCCGGCTCAAATATTGCTGTCCTCAAGTTGTATAGAGTAAAGTTTTTGTCAGTTGACTAAGAGAAAATAGGTAGAGAGTACCAGAATCTCTGTTATAATGGATTTGT
>JAIDME010000495.1 GCA_029050705.1 Acetatifactor sp. | reverse complement strand
TATTGATGGTACAATCAAATCTTTACAGGAAAATATTTATATTGAAGTAAATAGAGAAAAAGAATTGGGATATGACATCAGTCTTCATATCTATTTTCTTCCATTATTGCAAATCGATCACGCTGTCTTGACAGAAGAATTTCTTGCTTTCAGAACAAATAAATTATGGAATTATGACCGTTTATATAAAGGTAGTTATATGCTTTATGCTGCGGATTACTATTATGGTACTGAGGAATCTGAATATAAAGCTCATAAGGAATATTTGGATATGATAATGAGAAACAGCACTGTCATTTATCCTGATGTCGATGTTGATGACCCTTTACCAGAACGTTTCAGTGCTCGTAGTTACCATATGGAATGGAGAGAATTTTTACGAAATTCTACTTATGATAATATCTTTCTTCATAAGGTATACGAAAAGCAGATTTTCAGCTATGTATATAGTACTTGGAACCCTAATAATGGACGAATAGGTGAATTTACACCAAATTCATACATTAAAGAATATTCTGATTTATATAAACATGAAAATCTTCTTAATGATAAAACACAAGAAGTATTATTACCATACATCCAAGAAACAGAATATCTATTTACAGAAGCAATCAAAAAGCATGACCAAAGTAAAAACAGTTTTTGCCACATAATTCCTTCATTAGATTTAGGTTTTCCTAACAACGTACAGCGCTTAGCTGGCGGTTTTGCCACTGGTATGTTGGTTACTTGGAACTGCGGGATAGACATGGTTCCAGTAGATGCTACTGTTAATATTTGTACAAGCAGTGTATATAAATTGGATAGAATCAATCCTCAATGGATTACAAATCCTGCGACTTTCTACGACGTGATAAAAGAATACTCTCAGACTGCCTCTGAAGAAAAAGGATATTCTTTTAGTTTCACAACAGGAAATCATTTTCTTCTCCTTGCAAGAGATTCATCCACAAACGAGCATTACATTGTTATGCATTCATCTGCAAACGAATTAAAGCATTCGTATATGGGATTGTATCCAGTTGAGGGAAATTGGTATAGTGATAAAATTAAACATATCGAAGGTGAAAATGGCCGATATTTTAGATATCTAAAGGATGAAGATGCACGTTATTTCATTCGTATGGTAAAAAATTTCCAAAGATACAATGAACAGATTCATTTTTGGTTAGCAATGAAAATAAATGGCGGAGAATTTTCTAATAACGAAAACTGGATGGGGCACCATTATTACATGCCAACAAGCCAATCCATAGCTATCGGTACTTTTGCGGAACCGATTGGAACACAAGTACCTATTTTTTCTGCATACCAAAAGCCAGTGTATATTTTCGAAATTGGACCTGATAATTTCCAGATTAATCTTGGTGAGAAAAAAGGAAAAGTATGTTTAATACCTCACGGATGGGGTCAAGAAATCGAACATGTTACAAATATCAGAGTAGATAAAGAAAATGGGAATCTAATTATTTCTACAAAGGAAGGAGATTTTCCATCACAGATAAAATCACAAAAACATATTGAATGCTTTGGGAAGAAAATTCGTCAATATAAAGATGGAGAAGAATTTCTCCGGTTGGGAAGTAAATATGTACAAGGTAAAATTGTGAAAACATTAATGCCTATATGTGAGTACTCCCAAAACAGTATAAAAGCTATGGAGAAAGAGAAAACTAAATAATGAGCAAAAACTATTTTTTCTTAAGGCATTTGAAAACCTCTAATAATACTAAACAGATAATAAATGGAAGAAGTCTTACTCAGCCTATAGAAAATGAAAAACAAATAACTACCCCTTATTGCATTGATTTGATTTACTGCTCTGATGCATTACGCTGTAGACAAACCATTGATTGCTATTTAAAAACCAATCATATGGTTCCGATTCAGTATTCGAAGTTGTTATACGAACGCGATATGGGCATTTGGGAAGGCAAGTTAAAATCTTCTATTGCCAGTAACAATCCTGGATTATTTGTCAATGGAAGATTCCGTCTTTTCTCGACTCCTCCTTGTGGTGAATCATATGTCGATTTTAAGAATCGGGCAACGGAATTTCTGAAGTTAATGAATAAAGTAAATGGAAATATATTAATTTGTTCGCATAACCAATTTTTAAAAATGTTATTGCTTATATTAAACAACACGATAATCACCCAAGAAATATGGAATTCTATAAATTTTCCTTATGGTGAAATACTTTCATTAGAAGAATTACTGTTAAAGGATAAGCTTCCAAAAATTTAAAAATGTTAACTCTCAACAGAGAAAATCTGCTGCACACTAATATTCTTAATGAAACAGACTCACTTATGAAAAGATTTCTGCTATTGCAAGCAATCGGTAGGAATATCCCTTTGGGATATTTCTACCGCCGCTCCCTCGCCTCCGGCTCGGTCACTTTGCTTGTTGGGGACACCCCAAGCCCCGGCAAAATCCGCTCCGCTCTTTTGCGAACGCGCCATACGGCACGGCTTCCCGCTCCAGGCACAGCCCTCGCGTTTTTTCCTCCACCGACCGGCTCCGGACAAAAAAATAGACCCACACCGGCAGGATGCCAGCATGGGTTTCTATCGTCAGTGTTCCGTTCTCTGCTCTCTCTTTTCCTCCTGTCCCGGAGCGGACGCTCCTAAGATTTTATCCACATTCGCACGGGCAGTCTGATAATCGATCATATCCTGCCTGGCCTTCTTGTATTCCTCATAACACGCCTTTTTCTCTGCCAGCAGCTTTGCATATTCCTCGTTAAGCTGCGACACCTTCGGAATCGTTTTTCCTCCCAAAGCGTCAAAGGCAGCCTTCGCCGCTTCGTGCTTTTCGATCTCCTCTGCGTGGTCTGCCCGGTATGCTTTCTGATTACGCGACCTCTTGTATTCTTTGTAAATCTCCCGTGTCTTTGAATAGTTGATGATATGGTTTTTTAACCGGGCGATCTCTGCCATACGTCCTTCCAGACGCTTGATGCGGGCAGACAGTTCATCAAATTTCTTTCCCGCCGCTTCCGCCCTTGCCACAAGTTCCCCGTAATCCTCCACACCGTTCTCCGTAAGAAAATTAAGGGTCTTTGCGGCTTCCTTCAGGTTGAAAACCTTTGCCCACCGCTCATATCCCTTGCCTTTTCCCGCCTGTATCTTTGCCTGGATATCTACCAGAAGATTGACACGCCTGCCATGATCCGTCTGCTTCTTTTTCGCTGCCCTCTCATAGTTCCTTGTGGTTTTTTTCGGTCCCTCATCCCGCTGCGCTTTCCAGGTTCCCGCAATCCTTCCCTGCAGCGCTTCTTCCGAATAATCTTCCCCCAGCCGGTAAGAGCGCCGGTATCTTTCCTGCCCCTGTGCCTTAAACTCCAGGGACTTCCCGCGCCGTCTGACCTCATACCCCTCCTCTCTCATACGGGCCAGAAATTCCTCAAAGTCCCTGCAGCCAGACAGTGCATTGTCTATGTCAATACGCAGATGCTCTTTGAAACTGGCTCCCCGCTTCGCCACTCCTTTTTCCTCAAACTGCTGGCACCTTGCCCCCGGTTTTTCAATCACCGAGCAGCCATGCTCCCGGCAGATTTCATCGTTCAGCCGCCGTAAGGCAAAAAAAGAATTTTTGAAGTTATTGAATTTCCCGTCGCACTCTAAATTGGTGCTGTTAAATTCGATATGGTTGTGGATATGCGCCTTGTCTGTATGGGTGGCAACAAAAAACTGATGCCTGCCCTTAGTGAACCTCATGGCAAGTTCATATCCTATCCTGTTCGCTTCCTCTGGCGTGATTTCACCCGGCTTGAAAGACTGGATAATGCGGTATGCAATGATATCCTTTTCCTTCGGCTGGCTTCTCCCAGTGGCGGATTCATAGATCAGCTTGCTCATCTCAAATTCCTCCGCCGCTGTTTCCGGGCTGCACATATAGGATGTGATAAATTTTCCGCCCCCGGTCTTTTCTTCAGCCTCATCGTATTCAAACCGCGCCTGCAGCGTCTGGCTCCGTGTCTGGTTCCCCTTTGCTTTTCTCGGAAGCAGGTTTGAGACTGCCATGCGTTCCACCCCCTCTCATTCTCTAAATATCCCTCGCAGAACGGTGCGCTGCGCAGCGGCCCGCCTCCCGCTCTCCCATTAGCATCTGGTTATAATCTTTGCCGCTGGAGATGGGCGGCGGACAGTCCTCTATCAACTGGATACGTCCCGCCAGTTCCCTGTCCTCCCTGATCGCTTTCCTGATCTTCTCCATACCCAAAATTCCCGCCCGGTCATTATCCAGGCACAGCCGGATGCAGGTCACGGCTTTGTGGTCTTTCAAAAACTGGAGCAGAGCACAGGGGGCAGTACCGCCCAGGGAGAGATAATGGCTGTCACCCCAATCCTCCCCGCGGAGCTTTCTGAGTGTCGCTACAGAGAGAGCATCCACCGGACTTTCCGCCACTGTCACTTTTTCACAGGCTGCAGAATGGGCCGCCAGACAAAAGCCATACCGCTTATCACTCCCCTCCACATCATTTTTATACTCTCCACAAGTCCCCCTCTGGAAAGCATAACGGGCCTTTCCCTCCAGATTGCGCCCAACAAACACACAGTTATGGTATGGGCGGCTTTCATACAAAATCCCCATACTGATACAGTGATTGATGATCTCCCCGTCAATCCCCCTCCGCAGAAGATAAGAAACAAACGCCGTTCCGCAGCGGTTGGCAGAGGGCAAAATAAATGGTTTTTGCGCCTGTCTGCTTTCCGTTATCGTTTTCTGCGCCATTGCACCCACGCTCTCCCCACAGAGCAGCAGGGTGGCATCCACAAATTCCATGCCCCGCACCTTTATCAGATAATCCAGCGCCGTCCGCCCACCGATCCCCCGGCTGTGCCAGTGCCATTTCCCGTTGGAAATTCTCAGGCTGTCATGGCTTTTCGTGCAGTATTCCGCCGCGCCGCATTTCTTCAGTTCCCCCGGCTCGTATCTTTGCAGATAAGATAATAAATCCCACTCCTTCGCCCGCGCAATCTGCTCCTTTGTCACTCCCTGCATATCTATCGTATCCTCCTTTCCAAAATATGGGCAGAAAAATACCGCCTGTCCTGCAGAGACAGACGGTACGATACCCACACAATTATGAAACTGTTTCGTTCTGGCGGAAATTCAGCACCCATCTGTTTTCCGTCATGTAATAGATCAGCCTTACTCGCATACTGCGCTCCTGCAGGGCGAGCATACAGTCATACTCAATGGAAGGAATCCCGGCATCCTGTCAATTTCCCTTTCTCATGGCATGATAAACCTGGTTTACAGCCTGGATATACACTATGAAGGACGGATGATCCCGGTCGCCCATCTTTAAATACATATTTTTCAGTTCCCAGTAGTCATCCCGCACATTCTTCCAACGTCCGCCCTTTTTGATCATGGCAACTTTTTTATCCAGATCTCCCGAATCCCGTATCTGGTTCCAGATAAATATATCCTTCTTTTTATCATGGACCAGCTTGGACTGGCCTCCCTTTTCCCGGATCAGCGCAACATCAAAACTGAATACCACTGTTTTCCTGTCCCTGGCATGGGCCAGGTATGTAATGGAAGATGTAGAGTCTTTCCCATGGGTAAATCTCTTATCAACCAGATCGTCTAAAATCCCCTGGATAAGGTTTTTCAAGCGCTTAAGCGACTTTTCATATTCCTGTGGGACGAAAGTAAGGACAAGATTATAATCCAGATCGAATGGGCCTTTTCCGTTTCTCATGACCATATTTGGGGCACCACTCCCTATCAGGGTAACATATGTCCTGATGTCATGCTCATTTTCCAGCTTCATTTTCAGCCTGTTCAAAACATCACTACAGTAGGCTTTGTATTCGGCTACTTCTCTTCTTGAAACATAATCAAACATAAAGATTCTCCTTCCTCGCCCATGCCTCCCCCTTTAACGTATCTCGTTAAATCGTTACAGAATAGCAGAAAACACGCCTCCTGTCAAGGAAAAAATCTGTTCGTACCTGTTCAAGAAAAATGTTGCTATATGTCTGTTTTCAAAGTTTATTGTCAAAATGCTCAAACGGGCAGTTATCCATGATGAATAACCGCCCGATATACTGGAATTTAAACATTATTTATTTGCTTTTGAAAAAGGACATCGTTTTCCAATACATTGATTATTTTGCTGAGAGTAGTTGCATGTTATTTCAGGTTTATCCATTTTTATACCGAAATGCTCATCCACAAAATCAACCGCAGCCAATATTGACAGAAATGAATCTCTTTTACAACACCGGGGACCACCGATTTCCCCAATTTTACCAAGTGCTGTTGATGTCATCTGATTAGATAATGCAAAGGGCTCATTTGCAAGAGGTGTAGATTTCGATATGATGGAAATGAACATACCAGAACTTATACCCGCTCCACAGGCTCCCCAAAAACCACAGGCACCGCCGGGAACACTTTTCCCACGGTTCATCATCTCAATCAGAGCTGCAGGAAGATCAATATCCCCGCCTGCATTTTTATATGCTGTCAGGAGTGCGGAACCTACCATAACATGATGTTCGGGCCCATGCATATGGCAAAATGGCTGGGACATCAGTTTTTCAATGATGTCTACAGGATTTTTAGATGTCTCTTCAAGGCATACCCTGATAATGCTGTCCATTCCTTTGGTATGACATTCATTACAGACATAATGGCCATTCACGCATCTGGTCTTGCTGTTTTCTTTCTTATGGCAGACCGCACATTCCATAGGTTCATCTTTTTCCAGATACTCCAAAGGCGCTTTGCAGAGCAGACATTCTTCTTTCATATAGCTATGCCTCCATATACTTCGATTTATCAACTCAAAAACAGATATTATTCATTCCGCCCCCACTCATCATCAGGTATATATATTTCCGGGGGCAGATTTCCTTTTCGCCCGGTATTGAAAATGTGTAACCGTTGAGTAGGATTGCAGGTGTTCATACACATGGTATTATGTATTAACTGATCCCTGCAGCAGAATATCAGAGTCGCCTCTGCATCGTTAATAAGCTGCTTAAGGTTCTCCTCTGATATATGCTTTGGTTTGATGATCGTCCCTAATCTGACATATTTTTTACCACGGTAATCATCCAGCCAATACCACCAATGGCTTTCAAGACGACTTTTATAGCTGTATGTAGTCTTCCCAATATATAAATCAGAGATATTACCTCCAAAATTGCGAGTGATATAATAAAGCCCGATGTCATTCATGCGTACATCACTCAAAATGTTATCTATTTCCATTGGATAAGACCAATTTATTTCTATCTTTCGCATCGGCTTCATTCCTCTTTGGTAAATCCAGGCTTATTGAACTGATTGTATCATGGCAAACTATGAGCGTCAATGCGCAATCCAGCGAAAACCGCCGCTCCACAGTCTATAGCTTTACAAATTTCCCCACCAGCAGCGCCACCTCCTTCTGAACCTCCACATACCCTTTCCGCAGATCTTCCACGTCCTCCCCATAAAGGTTCCTGGTCTCGTTGCACCTGCGGGCGATCTGGTTCACATTGCCCGCGATAGAGCGGAGGAGCTTTACCAGCTCCTTCACGCTCCCCATATCCACATGGACGATATACCCGTCCACGGCCATTTTCCGCAGATAGGCACGCTTGTTCAACGTGCCCGCCTGCTCCATCTTTTCTTCGATCAGCGCCATTTCTGCCGGCGATACCTTAAAATACAGTCCTATGGTGCGTCCTTCTTTCCTGCGCATCTTAAATCACCTCCCTGCTGTTTTTGTTCCTCTCCGCCACGGCGGACGCCGCTGGGCGTTCATACTGTCTCAGTTCATTCAGGATGGACGGCTTTTTCCCTTCCCTGGCTCCTGTATCATCCCAGCCGGAGCTTTCCGCCACACGGCCCTCCTGGCTCCCGCTCCTGCTCTCCGCACCGTCCTTTTCCGGCTCCTTCCCCCGGTTCCGCTCCTCATTGTCCAGTTCCGTGTTCAGCTCTGTCAGCCGGGCGGACTTTTCCGCCAGTTCCGCCTCCTGGGGAAACGGTTTCTCCGCTTCCTCCTTTGCATTTTCCAGTTCCCCCTTCAGACGCTCCATCTGTTCCTCATGGTTTTTCAGGCTTTGGGGGATTTTATCCAGCGCGTTATTGATACGGGCGATATTTCCCACCGCATCATCAGACAGTTCCGCCGTATAGGTCAGGTGCTGCTTCATCGTCACCTTAAACTTCTCCCCGTCAAACCCCAGCCGCATGGGGAATCCCCTGTACTCTCCCAGCTCAACTTCCTTACTGGGGTCGCTCAGAAGATGGCAGGCTGCGATCAATGCCTGTCCCGCCTCTTTCCGCTCTGTATGGGTAACGCCCTGGACCGTCATGGAGAATTGTTCATCCCTGGCCGGGTGTGCCAGCAGCACGGGCAGATCCGCCTGCAGGCAGTCAATATAAAGCTGTTCTTCCTTGATCTTATTGGGGAAATGCCCGCGTATCTTGTCCTCCAGTTCATATTTCAGCGCCGTATGGTTCGCCTTCAGCATTTTCAGCTTTGTCACCTGGATATCCAGGTCCATCTTCTCCTTGATCCTCGGGTCGCCGGTGGCGAGCATCTTGACCTCCGCATAGGAGAGCGCCGTGGCATCCACATCCTCAATGGAGCGGGCCGGGCTCTTGGAAGTCATCACCTGTCCGATGAATTTCTGCTTGCTCTCCACCAGCCCCCATGTATAGGCGTCAAACGTGCCTTTTGTGACATAGCGATAGATCCATACTTTCTTATTCTGGTTTCCGCGCCGCACGATACGCCCCGCCCGCTGCTCCAGATCGGCAGGACGCCAGGGGCAGTCCAGGTCATGGGAGGCTACAAGCCATGTCTGCACATTTGTCCCTGCGCCCATTTTCTGTGTGCTTCCAAGCAGCACACGCACCTGTCCGCTGCGCACTTTTGCGAAAAGTTCCGCTTTCTGTGCCTCCGTGTGCGCCTCATGGATAAATGCAATCTGTTCTTTCGGGATTCCCTTTGCCGCCAGCTTCTGGCGTATGTCCTCATACACGCCGTATTCCTGTAGATTTTCCTCAGTCGGCGCTTCCTCCGTTTCTTTCTGCGCCCCGTCCTCCGTGTTTTCCGGGTTCCCTCCTTCCGGCTCCTTTTCCTCCCGCTTCCCCTTCGGTGTTGAGAGATCAGAGAAGATAAGCTGGGTGCCCTTAAACTCCGTGCTGTCCTGCCAGATGCGGAACACTGTTTCCACACAGGCGTTCACTTTACTGCCTGGGTCATCCCCTAAGAGCGGGTTCATCAGCCGCTGGTCCAGGGCAAGTTTACGCCCGTCGGAAGTGATCTTGAGCATATTGTCAACGCTGGCGTCCACACTCCCGCCCCTGATCTTCTCCGCCCGCTCCGCCAGGGCTTCCACCATCTTTTTCTGTGCTGCGCTGGCCTCCGTCTGCACCGTGACATATTCCACGTCCGGCGTGGGGAGGTTCAGCATATCTGCAGTCTGTATGTCCGCAGCTTCCTTCCACATATTCATCAGCTCCGGCAGGTTGAAAAATCTCGCAAACCGCGTCCTCAGCCGGAATCCCGTGCCCTCCGGCTTTAACTCCACCGCAGTCACGCACTCCCCGAAAGTTGCCGCCCAGTTATCGAAATGCAGCAGGCTGTGTACCTTTCCTGCGCTGTCCTTATAG
>JAIDME010000494.1 GCA_029050705.1 Acetatifactor sp. | reverse complement strand
ATGCGGCGACTCCGGGAGAATTTTTCTGGGAAGAAAGCCATGTGATGGAGCTTCGGGAAGGCGGCAATCCCGCCTGCAGGGATGACTGGTCGGCACCTAAGCGCGTGGTGAGACGGGACGGCAGTGACATCTGTGAGGCAGGGAAGGAGATCACGCTGGATATGACCTGTTTTCAGTGGCAGGGAGAGTGGTACGCGGTCTGGTCCCAGAGACAGTTTCTGCCCAAAGACCTGGGGGCATGGCTTTATATTGCAAAGCTGAATCCGGAGGAACCATGGAAGCTTCTCTCGGATCCGGCAGTCCTTTCCAAACCGGAATATGGGTGGGCCAATAACCACACCTTTGTGGATGAAGGCCCCTTTGCCCTGATTCGGGGGGATAAGCTGTATCTGACCTTTTCCAGCGCCGCGGTGGACGCTTCCTATGTAGTGGGGCTGCTCACGGCTGAAAAAGGCGGGGACCTGCTGGATGTACACAGCTGGAAGAAGAAAAATTATCCGATCCTTACATCGAGAAGCGTGGAAGGAGAATTCGGCACAGGGCACAATGCCTACGTGGAAGATGAGAACGGCACTATATGGAACACCTATCATGCCAGACCGGGAGTGGACGGCGTGCGCAGCAGCGGAATCAGAAGAGTCCATTTCGATATTGACGGGGAACCTGTTTTGGATCTGACGGAAGAAAAAGATCTGAAAGAGGAATACCGTACGGTCAGGACAAAACTGGTAATCAAATAAGAGGAGGAAATACTTTGAAAAACAGGGAAGAAGCAAGGAAAAGAGCAAGAGAAAAGGCACATGAGCTGGTCAGCCGGATGACGCTGGAGGAGAAAGCATCTCAGTTAAGATTCAATGCGCCGGCAATTCCCCGACTGGAGATACCCGCCTATAACTGGTGGAACGAAGGACTTCACGGCGTGGCAAGAGCGGGGGTGGCTACCAGCTTTCCTCAGGCTATCGGCATGGCAGCTGCCTTTGACACGGAATTAGTGGAGGCTATGGGAAAAACGGTGGCGGTGGAAGGGAGGGCAAAATACAATTCCAGCAGCGCGGAAGGTGACCGTGACATTTATAAGGGCTTAACCTTCTGGTCGCCCAATGTAAACATATTCAGGGATCCCAGGTGGGGCAGAGGTCATGAGACCTACGGGGAAGACCCGTACCTTACCGGAGAACTGGGAAAGGCATACGTAAACGGGATGCAGGGAGACGGGGAGTATATGACGGCTGCCGCCTGTGCAAAGCATTTTGCGGTGCATTCCGGGCCGGAAGCGCTGCGGCACAAATTTGACGCCAGGGTGTCCGAAAAGGATCTGAACGAGACCTATCTTCCCGCCTTTGAGAAGCTGGTAAAGGAGGCGGATGTTGAGGCGGTGATGGGAGCCTATAACAGGACAAACGGCGAACCCTGCTGCGGCAGCAAAACGCTGATGAAAGATATCTTAAGGGACAAGTGGGGATTTCAGGGACATTTTGTGTCCGACTGCTGGGCTATCAGGGATTTCCACACTAATCATATGGTGACGGATACGGCGGAAGAGTCCGCGGCCATGGCATTAAAGAACGGGTGTGATGTAAACTGCGGCAGTACCTATCTGCATATGTTAGAGGCGGTTCAGCACGGACTGGTGACGGAGGATGAGATCACTGTGGCGGCGGAAAGGCTGTTTACTACCAGGTTCCTGCTGGGACTGTTCGAGAAGACCGAGTATGATGAGATCGGATTTGACAGGCTGGAATGCGCGGAACACCTGAAACTTGCAGACCGGGCCACCGCAGAGAGCGTGGTACTGCTGAAAAACAACGGTATCTTACCCCTTAAGAAGGAGACACTGAAGGCTATCGGGGTGATCGGCCCCAATGCCAACAGCCGTGCGGCTCTCGTGGGAAATTACCACGGAACCTCTTCCAGATACATTACCGTATTAGAAGGCATTCAGGATTTTGTGCCGGAGAGCACGAGAGTATATTATTCCGAGGGATGTCATCTGTTTAAGGAAAAAGTGGAATCCCTGGCATGGAAGCAGGATCGTATCAGCGAGGCGGTCAATGTGGCAAAGAACAGCGACGTGGTGATCCTGTGTCTGGGGCTTGACGAGACGCTGGAGGGTGAGGAAGGCGATACCGGAAACAGCTATGCATCCGGTGATAAGGCGGATCTGCTGCTGCCGGAGCCTCAGCGCGAGCTGGCTGAAGCGGTAATTGGCGTGGGGAAACCGGTGATCGTGCTGAATATGACCGGAAGCGCCATGGATCTGCGGTATATGCAGGAGCACGCGGATGCGGTGATGCAGATATGGTATCCGGGAGCGCGGGGCGGCAGGACGGTTGCCGGGCTTCTGTTCGGAGAATTGTCTCCTTCCGGTAAGCTGCCGGTGACGTTTTATAACAGTTCAGAGGAACTGCCTGATTTCGAGGATTATTCCATGAAGGGAAGAACCTATCGGTACTTTGAGGGTAAACCCTTATATCCCTTTGGCTATGGCCTGACCTACGGCGATGTGACCGTGGACGAAGTGGGCTGCGGCGGCCGTGCGTTCGGCACGAAGGCCGGTGAGGAGCTGGAATGGGACGGATCAGGGAAGGTAAAGCTTACTGTCAAAGTGTCCAACGGCAGTTCCACGGACACCGGTGAAGTGGTGCAGGTTTACATAAAAGATATGGACTCCGCATATGCTGCGCCTAACGCAAAGCTTTGTGCCTTTTCCAGGGTTTTTGTGCCCGGCGGCGGGAGCAAAGAGGTTGAGCTGGAGCTGGACGGGGATGCCTTTACCGTGGTAAACGAAAAAGGCGAAAAGGTGCAGGACGGCCATCGTTTTCTGGTGAGCGTGGGTCTGGGACAGCCCGATGAGAGAACCAGGGAACTGACCGGCAGCAGTGGGATTGCTTTTACTATATTAAGTTAAGGAAAGGATATGCGGCGATGAGCGAGAATACGGTACAGGCAGGTGGCCCAAAGGCCACCTTGGGCCCAAAGGCCACCTTGGGCCAAAAGACCACCTTGGGCCAAAAGACCACCTTGGGGCCGAAGGTTCCCGAAGGCCCCAGGGCTCCTAAAGACCCTCAAAAGAAGCCCGGCGGCTTTTACATCATGCGGGACAAGGAGATTGCGGGTTCCGTTCAGCCTGACGGCAGAGGGATTCAGTTTCTGTATATGGACGGCGGCAGAATGATCAGCTGTGCCCGGGTTGTGGGCAATGTGAAGGATGAAAATATGCTGGAGCTGCTGCAGACGGCGGCAGGATTCCGAAAACTGGTATCCGGCATGGGCGTTACGGTGGAAATGGAAGAGGGAAAAGACCGGACTGTGGATTTCGTGTTTCAGATGTACGGGAAAAAGAATTCCTATACCTCCGGAACCCAGATAAGGGTGCCTGTACCCGCAGACGGAGCGGAGCATACAGTAAAGCTTGAGGACTATGAATGGTCAGAGGATGATGACGTGCCGGGGCAGATACGGTTTGAATTCCAGAGTCCGGGCGAATTGGCCTGTGTGACAGTGAAACTCTATCTTCAGGAAGGCTTTGAGGCGCCGGAGGAAATAGAGGTGACGCCGGTGAATCTGAAGACGGAGGATTACCTGGAGGTACGGAGAAAGTCACTGATGCAGACGGGCAACCCGGCAAGACTTCAGAAGGCCATTGACAGGGCAAGGCGGGGAGAGGACATTACAATAGCTTTTATCGGCGGGTCCATCACCCAGGGAGCGGGAGCCGTTCCTATCAACACCGGATGCTATGCCTACAAGGCGTTTCAGAGGCTATGCGATCTTGCGGGCAGGGGTACAGAGGATAATATCCACTACATTAAGGCCGGCGTGGGGGGAACCCCCTCCGAGCTGGGAATGCTGCGGTACGAGCGGGATGTGCTCAGGGACGGCAGCGTGGAGCCGGATATCGTGGTGGTGGAGTTTGCCGTCAATGACGAAGGGGATGAGACAAAGGGAGAATGTTATGACTCTCTGGTCAGAAGGATTTTGAGAGCCCCGAAATGTCCGGCGGTGATCCTGCTGTTTGCGGTGTTTGACAATGACTGGAATCTGCAGGAGCGGCTGTCACCCGTTGGCAGAGCCTATGATCTGCCTATGGTGAGCGTAAAAGATGCCGTGGTGGAACAGTTTTATAAAAAGACCGGTTCGGGAAAGGTATTCGGCAAACCCCAGTTTTTTTATGATTGTTATCATCCCACGAATCTGGGGCACACCGTTATGGCTGACTGTATCGCATATTTATTGCAGACGGTGGATAAGCTGCCAAGGCAGGAGGATACTCTGCAGCTGAGCAGTGTAAAGCCTCCCCTGGGCGGGGAGTTCGAGGCCGTAAAGCTGTTTGACAGAAGCAGCAATGTGCCGGAAATACATGTGGACTGCGGAGATTTCAACCGGACGGACGAGGAGCTTCAGGGGGTGGAGATGGACAAGGATCTGACACCCACGAAGCAATTCCCCAACAACTGGATGCATGGGACAGGCGAGGAGACGGAAAATCCCTTTTCCATTGACATCACCTGTACTGCACTGCTGCTTATTTACAAGGATTCAGGAAGCGGCAGCGTAGGATGCGCGGATGTCCTGGTGGACGGGAGAAAGGTTCTCACGGCGGACCCCCATGTCAACGGATGGACCCACTGTAATCCCGTCATCTGTTTCCGCGGCGCGGAGCGAAAGCAGCATCATGTGGAAATATGCATGGCAGAGGGAGACGAAGGCAGGGAGTTTACTATCTTAGGGTTCGGATATGTAGAGTAGGTTGACCGGGAAAGGATGATCGGGTTATGGAGATAGAATTCACAAAGGGAAATATGCCGACTGTTGTGGTGGAAAGCTGCGGCTATGAGGGAGTCAGGAGAATTGCGGGAAAGGTTGCGGAAGATTTTCGAAAGGTGACCGGCAACAGACCGGAGGTTGTGACTGAGAAAGAGATTCCTTCGGGGGACGGAATCAGTATTATTTTGTGCGCCACACTGGGGAAGAGCCCCATGCTTGACGAGCTTGCCGATAAGGGTCTGGTGGATACGGGTGAACTCATGAAAGAAGAGAACCGCAGAAAGTGGGAGGTCTATCAGATAAAGATGATTTCTCCGGATGGCGGAATTCTTTGCGGCGGATCCCGTGTTGACAGTATTCTGCTGATCTGCGGCAGCGATAAAAGAGGAACGATCTACGGTATGTTTTCCCTGTCGGAATATATCGGTGTGTCTCCGCTGTGCTATTGGGGGGACGCGGAACCGGTTCATCGGGAAGAACTTATCATCAGGGAAGATATAGAAACCGTTTCCAAAGAACCCAGCGTAAAGTACAGAGGCTTTTTCATCAATGATGAATGGCCCTGCTTCGGCAGCTGGGTTATGGAGCATTTCGGCGGATTTAACGCGGAAGCCTATGACCATGTGTTTGAACTCTTACTGCGTTTGAAAGGAAATTATCTGTGGCCTGCCATGTGGACCGCCAGCTTTCCGCTGGACGGGCCGGGAAGTGCAAATGAGGAACTGGCTGACCTTTACGGAGTGGTCATGGGATATTCCCACCATGAACCCTGCCTGCGCGCCAGCGAGGAATGGGACAAGGTGCGGGGAGAGGGAACAAGATACGGCAACGCGTGGAACTTCTATACCAACGAGCAGGGACTTCTGAATTATTGGGAGGATGCTCTGAAGCGCAGCGGCGGGTATGAGAATATCATTACCATCGGGATGCGTGGAGAGAGGGATTCTTCCATGCTGGGGGAGGATGCTTCCTTAAGTGAAAATATCAGCCTGTTAAAAGACATTATTACCAAACAAAAAGAACTGATATATAAATATGTAAAGCGGGAAAACGGGGAAATTCCCATGCTGCTGGCGCTGTATAAGGAGGTTGAGCCTTACTTTTACGGCGATGGGGAAACGACAGGGCTTAAAAACTGGGAAGGACTGGACGGTGTCACCTGCATGCTGTGCGAGGACAATTTCGGATATGTGCGGACGCTCCCCACGGAGGATATGCGGAACCGCAAGGGCGGTTTCGGCATGTACTATCACTTTGACTATCACGGTGGTCCCGTGTCATATGAGTGGGTGGATTCCACACCCTATTCGAAAGTCTGGGAACAGATGGGACAGGTATACGAATACGGGGTCAGGGACGTGTGGATCGTGAATGTGGGAGACCTGAAATTTCATGAAGTGCCCCTTGGTTACTTCCTGGCTGTGGCCTATGACTATGACAGATGGGGATATCCCAATCCGGACAGCTATAAGGAGTACACCAGGCAGTGGGTGGGACAGACATTTCCATCGGCGGATTCCGCTCTCAGAGAAAAGATCGGAAAGGTGTTTACCGATTACATCAGACTTAATGGTCTGCGCAGGCCGGAATCCCTTCATGCGGGGATTTATCATCCCTGCCATTACGGAGAGACGGACAGGATGCTGGAAAAGGCGGAGGAAGTGGAAAAGCTGTCTTTGCAGATAATGGAGGAACTGGAGGAAACCAAGGCATATTACAGTATGATACATTACCCTGCCATGGCAAGCATGAATCTTTTGAAAATGCACCTTTATGCAGGCAAAAACCACCATTATGCAGCCCAGGGAAGACCTGTGGCCAATCTCTACGGGGAGCTGACCCGGAAATGCATTCTGAAGGACAGGGAATATGTGAAGGAATGGGCAGCCTTCATGGACGGTAAGTGGAAGGGTATGCAGATGGAACAGCACATCGGTTTTGTCCGGTGGAATGATGATGACTACCGTTATCCGGTGATGATGGAAGTGGAACCCGCCCACCGTCCGCGTCTGAGCGTGTCCCGCAGTGATGATGAAAGGACGGCCACAAAAGTTTACGGGGAACCTATGGTGGTACATGTTCCTGATTTTCAATATGCCGGATGTGAAAAGGTAGTTTTGGAGATCGCCAACGGAGGATGCGGCTGTCTGCACTATGAGATAACCCCGGAGGGCGGAAGCAGCGGGGAAGGAGAACGGAATGCATTTCCCGAGTGGCTTACGGTATCTCCCATGGCCGGAGAAACGGAGATGCTTCAGGAGGTCACGCTTGCCTGTAACAGAGAACTGCTGCCGGAGGAAGCGCAGAAAGTCAGACTTATTATATGTGATGGTGACGCAAGAGTTGCGGTGGAGATCATGGGCAGAGCAGTTCTCGGGTTTGACAGAAGGGAAGAGAGCTACCGTCCGGCGGAATTGCCGGAGATGACTTTTCTGGAGCGTAACGGCATAGTTGCCATCGGTGCGGAGCACTACTGCAGGAAAAAGGATACGGCGAAGGGACGCTTTCAGAAGCTTGAGGATTACGGGAAGTTCGGCTGTGGTATGAAAGTGTTCCCCGGCACGGCGGTATTTGCCGAAGAGGAGGAAAAGCCGGAACTGGTCTACCGCTTCCTTGCGGAGGAGGCCGGCGAGTATCAGGTGGATATATTCACGGCGCCGTCCAATCCTCTGGTGAACCACGGAAGTGTGAACCTGTTGGTGGCGGGAGGAGAAGAGAAAGCCGTCAGAGCGGAAATTCTCCCCGCGGATTACCGGGCCGGAGAATGCGGGGACAGCAGGTGGTGTAACGCAGCGCTGGATCAGGAGCACAGGACCGGTGTGACGCTGTCCTTCGGGAAAGGAGTGCAGGAACTGGTCATCGGTGCGCTGGAGGCAGGGACGGTACTTGAAAAAATACTGATCTATAGAAAAGGAACATATGTTGCGCCGTCCTATCTGGGACCGGAGGAGACAAGTTTTTCATCAGCACATTAATAAGAAGCCGATATCAGAGGTTTGCCGGAGGAAGCATTCACATATGCCTTCTTCCGGCAAACTTTAGTTTACCGTCTGTTCAAAGAGCAAAATTTAATTAAACATAAGCAATATTTGAGGAGATGTTATTTTGTTACCATGTTATACTTTCTATATAAAGTAACCTGTTCCCGGAAGAAATAGAGAAATATTTTGTGGAGTATTTACGCTCTTTACACTTTTCTATGGCATTTATTACTGAATTTAATGGAGGAAACTATGAAAAGTTCTGTTAAGAAAGTAATTACAGCAGTAGCGGTTGTGGCAGCGCTCGTGTTGATCGCTGTCCTTATGTCGCTGCGGGGTGTGGAGGATTATCACGACAAATATGCCGGCGTGGATCTGAACACCGACGTGGAAGGCATGGAAAGAGAGGGAACCTATACGGGGTATTTGAATGCCCATGCGGACGCAGTATACTCTACCCAGAGCGTTGAAGTCGATCTGTTTGATTACACGGCTTCCGGCGATGGAGAGGTGAACAGGGTCACTCAGTATGAGGGTGTTGACGAGGCACTTTATACCGAAACCGGCTCCTATGTGAGCTGGAAGGTGGATGTACCGGAGACAGGTTATTACAATGTCTATATGGAATATCTGATTCCCCAGTCACGAGGTGTGGCGGCGGAAAGGGTCATCTACATAAACGGCGAGATTCCTTTCGAGGATGCCAGAAATGTTTCCTTTACCAGAATCTGGACCAACGGCGGAGAAGTCAGGGTTGACAATCAGGGCAATGAGATCCGCCCCACCCAGGTGGAGGTATATGACTGGCAGAGTTCCTATTTCAGAGATGACAGAGGGTATATTACGGAGCCCTATCTGTTTTATCTGGAGAAGGGTGTAAATGAAATCGGCCTGGAGGCGGAAAATGAGCCCATGGTGCTGAAAAAGCTGGTGGTCAGCGGAGTTCAGCGGATAGATTCCTATGAGGAGTACAGGGCAAAGCAGCCTGCGGTTGCTACTTCCGAGGCGGCCAGAAATTATATTCAGGTAATACAGGGGGAGGATTCCACCCTGCGCTCCGAATCATCCCTGTATGCGAAATATGACAGATCTTCCCCTACGACCCAGCCAAACAGTGTTACGAAGACAGTACTCAATTATGTGGGCGGCGACGCGTGGAGAAGTGCCGGGCAGTGGATTGAATGGGAATTTGAAGTGCCGGAGGACGGCTATTACAATATCATGTTCAAGGGCCGTCAGAATTATGCAAGAGGCAGTGTCTCCAACAGAATTGTATACATAGATGGTCAGGTTCCTTTTTCCGAGATGCAGAGCGTTTCCTTTGAGTATGGAAATGACTGGGAATATAAGGAGCTGGCTGACGAGGAGGGTACGCCCTATCAGATCTATCTGGAGAGAGGGAAGCATACGATCCGTTTGGAAGCGGCGCTGGGAGGTCTCGGCCCCATACTGGAGCAGCTGGAGGATTCCACGTTCCGGCTGAATCAGATATACAGAAAGGTTCTTGTCTACACCGGAGCAAACCCCGATCGTTACAGAGATTATCAGATCAATCGGAATTACCCCCAGGTCATGGAGGCTATGGATCTGGAATCCAAGCGCCTCTATAAGATTGTGGATGATATGGTGGCGTACAGCGGCCAGAAGGCTGATCAGATCGCAACGGCTCAGACCGTGGCTCAGCAGCTGGAGCGTTTCTGTGCAAAACCCCAAAAGATTACTACGGAATTTACCACCTTCAAGGACAATATCACGGCGGTGGGCACGGCGACTCTGACTATGAGCGAGACCAAGCTGGATATTGATTATCTTGTGGTCAGCGGAGTGGATGCCAAGGTTGAGAAGAAGAAGTCCAATGTTTTCATGCAGCTCTGGCATGAAGCGAAGTCCTTTGCGGCATCTTTCGTGGTGGACTATAACGCAGTGGGCGATGTATATGACGAAAAGGGTGGTGAGGAGGTCATCAAGGTCTGGATCCTCACCGGCCGGGACCAGGGAACGATCTTAAAGTCCCTGGTGGATGAATCCTTTACGCCAAACACGGGCATCAAGGTGAACGTGGAGATTGTGGCGGCGGATGCGCTGCTGAACGCGGTCATTGCGGGAAGAGGTCCCAATGTGGTGCTCTCCGTGGGAGCCGATCAGCCTGTAAATTACGCCCTGCGTAAGGCGGCGGAGGATATTACCCAGTTTGAGGGCTGGGAAGAGGTGATTTCCCATTACACCCGAAGCTCTTATGAACAATATATGCTGGATGATGGGATCTACGGCTTGCCGGAGACCCAGACCTTTAACGTTATGTTCTACCGCAAGGACGTTTTGCAAGAGTTGGGGTTGGAGGTTCCCCAGACATGGAAGGAACTGGAGGAAATGCTGCCTACGATCCAGGGCAACAACCTTTCGGTAGGTCTGCCTACGGCTACCGGTTCCAGCACAACCGCTGCGGCAAGCACGGCCATTGCTTCCAACGCCCCTGATCTTTCCATGTATTTTGCGCTGCTTTTCCAGAACGGCGGTGATCTGTATAATGAGAAAGGAACCAGGACAACGGTGGATGACGAGGCGGGTGTCAAGGCCTTTGATGATTATGTAAAATATTTCAATGACTACGGACTGCCTCCCATATATGATTTTGTGAGCCGATTCCGTTCCGGTGAAATGCCCATAGGCGTTCAGGCATACTCGATTTACAATACGCTGATGGTATCCGCACCCGAGATCAGAGGACTCTGGGATTTCACACTGATTCCCGGTACCGAGCGGACGGATGAGAACGGCAATACTTACATAGACCGGTCCGATTTCATCACCGGAAGCGCGACCATGATGATTGCCACGGACAACGAGAGCCTGAGGCAGAAATCCTGGGAGTTCATGAAATGGTGGGCAAGCGCGGATACGCAGGTGCAGTTCGGAAGAGAGATAGAGGCCCTGCTCGGGTCCTCCGCACGGTATAACACGGCGAATATAGATGCTTTCAGCCAGTTGTCCTGGAGCTCTGACGATATTGAGGTGCTGACAGAACAGTGGAGACAGACGGTGGGTATCAGAGAGGTTCCCGGAGGCTACTATACGGGACGCCACATCGCCAATGCCATCCGCAGAGTTATCAATAAAAAGGAAGATGTCAGAAATACCATTATCGACTACTCTATTAAGATCAATGATGAGATAGATAAGAAACGGAATGAATTCGGCATGCCGTTGGAAGAATAGGGGAGTGAAAAATGAAAGAATATTTTAGAAAGTATGTCATGCTGCGCAGGCATAATCTGCAGGTGGCTGTAAAAAAAGCAAAGAAAAGCAAAATGTGTTATGCGTTCCTGGCGCCCTATGCTGTTTTGTTTGCCCTGTTTTTTGTCGCGCCGGTAGTGATCTCCATTTTCTTCAGCTTTACCTATTACAATATTTTGGAGCCTCCCAGATTTATAGGACTTCAGAATTATATCAGCCTGATACTGGAGGATGATATTTTTCTCCAGGCTATCAAAAATACATTGATGATAGCTATTGTCACGGGTCCTTTGGGCTACATAATGTCCTTCCTGTTTGCCTGGCTGATCAACGAGCTGCCCAGGTGGGTGCGAAGCGTGGCGGTGGTTGTGTTTTATGCTCCCTCCATCGCGGGCAACCTCTTTACCATTTTCTCCGTATTCTTCAGAGGAGACGCATACGGATATGTGAATGCCTTTCTGATGGATCTGGGCGTTATCGACGCGCCCGTCCTGTGGCTGATCAATCCCACATATATGCTTCCGGTATGTATGCTGGTCATCCTGTGGATGAGCCTGGGAACCGGTTTCCTTTCCTTCGTGGCGGGTCTTCAGGGCGTGGATCGGTCCCAGTTTGAGGCGGGATACATGGATGGTATCAAGAACCGCTGGCAGGAACTGTGGTATATCACGCTACCCAACATGAAGCCCATGCTGATGTTCGGCGCGATCATGTCCATCACCCAGGCCTTCGGTGTCTGCGATGTCACGATGCAGCTGTGCGGCTATCCCAGTACGGATTATGCGGCAAGAACGATTGTTACCCACCTGTTCGACTATGGTTTTACCAGATTTGAGATGGGTTACGCCTGTTCCATTGCAACGATTCTGTTCTTAATGATGTATCTGTGTAACAAAGCAATCCAAAGTCTGTTGAGAAGAGTAGGGACCTGATATGAGCAGAAAGAAAAAAGAAAAAGATGTAATCATCGAAAAAGAGTATCGCAAAAAACTGATCAAGCGGAGAAAGCCCAACCGTTCCGTAGGGGGAGATATAGCGCTTTACCTTTTCCTGCTGCTGGTGGCATTTATCATGTTTTTCCCCATTATATTTGCGGTATCCAACGCGCTGAAGCCCCTGGATGAACTGTTCCGTTTCCCGCCGAAGATTCTGGCGCAGAATCCGACGCTGGATAACTTCTCCGACCTGTTCGTCACCATGGGCAAGTCCTGGGTTACTTTTTCCCGATACCTGTTCAATACAGTGTTTATCACGGCGGTAGGTACGGCGGGGCACCTGATCATTGCATCCATGGCGGCATTCGTGCTTGCGAAGTATGAATTTCCCGGCGGTCAGGCTTTTTTCAAGCTGGTTACCATTGCGATGATGTTTACGGGATATGTTACGGCGATACCCAATTACCTGATCATTAACAAGCTTGGCTGGGTTGATACCTATTGGGCTATTATCATTCCTGCCTTCGCTTCTCCCATGGGTCTGTTCCTGATGAAGCAGTTTATGGAAGGCCTGCCCATGTCTCTGATTGAGGCGGCAAAGATAGACGGTGCAAGCGAATGGAGAGTGTTCCGGGTCATAATCATGCCGAACGTTAAGCCTGCATGGATGACGCTGATCATCTTTTCCGTGCAGGGACTCTGGAATAACAGGGCATCTACGTTTATCTATTCAGAGGCGAAGAAGACTCTCGTATTTGCAATGCAGCAGATTCAGAGCGGCGGTATTGCCAGAACAGGACAGGGTGCAGCCGTGCTGGTGGTTCTTATGATCGTGCCCATTGCGATATTTATCTTCTCTGAGAGCCAGATTCTGGAGACGATGGCCAGTTCCGGTCTGAAAGACTAGAAATAAGCGAGGTGGCATATGAAAAGGATGATGAAACGAATCGGCGCGCTGGCGCTTGGCGCAGTGATCCTGGGAAGTTCTTCCATGGCAGTCTGCGCCGCAGAGGAATATAATTATACATATAATTATGATTGGTGGGGCGATGTACAGGGCTCGCCGGATTTTTATACAGTGGTAGGCGCGTTCACCTCAGTGGAACTGGGGCTGGACAAAAATCTTATGTCGCCTCAGGGGCTGTTCGTATCAGACGGTCTGATCTATGTGTGTGATACCGGAAATAACCGTATCATCGAGCTGGAGAGAACTTCCTTTGACAGGATTGAGGTCAAACGGGTCATTGATTCATTCCAGGGAGACGTGGAGGTTAAAACTTTCTCAAGTCCTACGGATATTGCGGTTTCCGAGGAAGGGAATTTCTTCATTGCCGACAGGGGAAACAAGCGCATTTTAAAGCTGGACAGCGAGCTGAATTACA
Source organism: Acetatifactor sp. (assembly GCA_029050705.1). GTDB lineage: Bacteria > Bacillota > Clostridia > Lachnospirales > Lachnospiraceae > Acetatifactor. The sequence goes on along the minus strand of JAIDME010000494.1, from coordinate 22,000 downwards.
TCATGCAGTTTGATAAGCCTGTGGACTCCACACTAAATCCGGAAATTGACTTCCAGCCCAGCAAGATTGCCATCGACACGGCAGATCGTGTGTACTGCGTTGCGAGCGGCATCAATAAGGGCCTGATCAAGTATGAGGCCGACGGCGAGTTCTCCGGCTTTGTAGGTGCCACTAAGGTAAGATTCGACTTCACGGATTATATTTGGAAGAAACTGGCAACCCAGGAGCAGCGGGACAGGATGGAATCCTTTGTACCTACGGAATATGATAATCTCTATATGGATTACGAGGGCTTTATCTATGTGGTCGAGGGAGATATGACCAGAGACAGCCTGTCGAAGGATTCGGCGATCCGCAGACTGAACCTTCTGGGGAATGACATTCTGATCAGAAACGGTGAATGGCCTGTCTATGGTGACCTGTACATGGGCAGCGGCGGCGGTTATGAAGGTCCCTCCAGCTTTAAGGATGTCACGGCCATGGATAACGATGTGTATGTCTGCATGGACGATAACAGAGGCCGGCTCTTCGGCTATGACGAACAGGGAAGGCTGATGTTCGCCTGCGGCGGGAACGGCAATATGGACGGATATTTCAAGAAGCCTTCCGCACTGGATCACATGGGTCAGGATCTGCTGGTGCTGGATTCCCAGGATTGCAGTCTGACACTGTTTACGCCTACGACATTCGGGAAGCTTGTGTACCAGGCCATGGATCAGTTTAATGCCGGCGAGTACGAGGCTTCGGGAGCATCCTGGCAGGCAGCCATGGAGATAAACGGCAATTATGACCTGGCATATATCGGCATCGGCCGTGCACTTCTCAGTCAGGAAAAATATGAGGAGTCTCTGGATTATTTTAAATTGAAATATGATGCGGATAATTACTCCAAGGCATACAGACAGTACCGCAAGGAGTGGGTGGAAGAGCATATTACGATCATCGTCCTGGTGATCCTTGCGCTGTTCCTGATCCCCATGTCCATCGGCAAGGTAAAGGCAATTAAGCATGAGATAGACAGCGCTGATATTTTCAGACGCTAGGATAACGGAGGAGGGTATGATGGATTCAACAACGAAAAGCAAATGGCAGCACTATCTGGCATCATTGAAGTTTGCACTGTACTGTATCACCCATCCCCTTGACGGCTATTGGGATCTGACCCATGAGAAGAGAGGTACGTATGCCGCGGCAAATACAATTCTGATCGCTACCCTGGCAGTCAGGGTGATAAAGCTGAAATATACCAGCTTTATATTCTTAAATGTTTACTGGGAGCAGCTGAACATTTTCCTTTATATTGCCAGTGTTTTGTTTCCCTTTTTGATGTTTGTTGTGGGAAACTGGGCGCTGACAACCCTGTTCGACGGCAAGGGCAGGCTGGGACAGGTGTACATGGCGGGCTGCTACTGCCTTACCCCGTACCCGCTCCTGCAGTTTCCGCTTATGATCTTCAGCAATTTTGTGACGGAGGACGAGGCGGCGTTCTATCTTGCGATCGGCACCCTGTCGGTAGTGTGGTGCGGTCTGCTTTTTGTGGCGGCCATGGGACAGATTCATGAATATTCCGCGCGGAAAAACATTCTGTTTATGGTGATGACCCTGTTTGCAATGCTTGTAATCGTATTTATCCTCATGCTGTTTTTCAGCATGATCCTGCAGGGAGTTGCCTATTTTATCTCCCTGGGAAAAGAGCTGCTGTTCAGACTTTAGCATGAGGTATAAACGGGAGGATGGAGTATCATGAAGAAAGATAAATCAGTAAAACAATCCGAGAGGAAAGCAGCGGTACTTAATAAGCTTAAGAGCTTGATTCTGCCTGTGACTCTCTGTGCAGTCATCGTGATCGGCATCATCGTGGTCATAAACTATACGGTGCCGGAAGAGGCGGAGGAGAATATCCATCCCCGCGGCTATGACGGAGGCAAGGAGCCCATCGTTCTTGAGAATGACAGCTTAAAGCTCATCATGGACCCGTTGACCACACAGTTTTCTCTGGAGGTGAAAAGCTCGGGAAAGGTATGGTATTCCAATCCTCAGGATGTGGATTCCGATACGATTGCGCTCTCTCTGGAGAAATCAAATTTGAAATCAACTCTCCTCATGTCCTATTGTATCACCGGAGGCATGGAGGTCAAATTCAACAGTCAGGATCAAAGCATTGCCAACGGCCTTTACGAGCTGGAGACGGGAGAGGATTACATCCGCGTTATGTATTCCCTGGGTAATCTTGAGAGAGAGTATATTGTTCCTCCCGTGAGCAGGGCAGAGGATATGGAAAAGTGGTTTGAGGCCATGTCCAACGAGGACAGGAATCTTGCCAAGAGATACTATAAGAAATATGATATCAATGACCTGGGCAAAAAGGATGACAAGGAGGAACTCCTTGCAAGCTATCCCATTTTGGAGACGGAGCCTATCTATGTAATGCGTGAGGGTGCCAGCGGCGCCATGAAGGCAAAGATGGAACAGGTCTTCGAGAGCCTTGGGTATACCATGGAAGATTATGAGGCGGATAAGGCGCTGAATCTGGCGGAAGCCACTTCCGACAAGCCTGTGTTTAACATGGATGTGATCTATCGTCTGGATGGAAATGACCTGGTAGTGGAGATTCCCCTGCAGAGCCTTGAGTTTAAAGATGAATATCCCATCTATACCATTACCCCGCTTCCTTATTTCGGAGCGGGAGGAAGGACGGACGAGGGCTATATACTGGTTCCCGAGGGCGGGGGTGCCCTTATCAACTTCAACAACGGTAAGACCCTTCAGAGCAGCTATTATGCAAATATGTACGGCTGGGATATGTGTCTGAACAGAGATGCAGTGGTTCACAGTACCAGAAATTATTATAACGCTTTCGGTATTTCCAACGGCGGGGATTCCTTCCTGTGCATCCTGGAAGAGGGTGCGCCCTATGTATCCGTTCAGGCGGATGTCAGCGGAAAGTCGAACAGCTACAATTACGCCAATGCTGCATACAGCATCTGTTCCAGACAGCAGTACAGCATGAGCGATGCCTTAAGCAATGCGGCAATCTATGTCTATCAGAAGGATCTTCCGGATGAGACGCTGACCCGGAGATACCGGTTTGTAGACAGCCCTGACTATTCTGATATGGCGAAGGCTTATCAGGATTACCTGAAGGATAAGTATGACGGCTATTTTGTTAAAAGGAATGATACTGAGGCACCTGTAGTGGTGGAGGTGGTAGGAGCCGTAGACAAGGTCAGGCAGATTGTGGGAGTGCCTGTATCCCTGCCTTTAAAGCTGACTACTTACAAAGAAGCACAGTCCATGATCGAAGAACTTTCCGCTCAGGATATCGGTAATCTGTCCGTGAAGCTCTCCGGCTGGTGCAACGGCGGTATCAGCCAGAAAATACTGACGAAGGTGAAAACAATTTCAGATCTGGGCAGTAAGAAGGATCTGCAGTCCATGATCAACACGGCTGAAAGCCTGGGTGTGGAGGTGTATCTGGACGGAGTCACCCAGTATGAGTATGACAGCAATATTTTCGATGGCTTCTTCTCCTACCGGGATGCCGCAAGGTTTATATCCAAGGAACGGGCGGAGATTTATACATACAGCCCTATAACCTACAGCCAGGCGGAGTGGGATGACAGTTATTATCTGCTCCATACGGATCTGACCATGAAGATGGCGGATAACCTTATCAACTTCGGAAGAAAGTACGGCGCGGGCGTGTCGTTCCGGGAAGTGGGCAAGGATCTGTCCTCCGACTTTTACAAAAAGAAGGTATACAGCAGACAGGCGGTGCTTGATTTGCAGGCGGCGCAGCTTAAGGCGGCGGCGGACGAGGGCATGAATATCATGATCAACATGGGAAATGATTACGCCGCAGTCTACAGCGATATGATCACCAACATGGATCTGCAGGGCAGCGAATATACCATTCTGGACGAGTATGTACCCTTTTATCAGATGGCGATTCACGGTTATCTGAATTATACCGGCGAAGCCCTGAATCTTGCGGGAGACGTGGATGAAGAACTGCTGCGCTCCGCAGAGTACGGAGCAGGTCTGTACTTTACTCTCATGAAGGAGGATGCCTTTGCCCTTCAGAAGACGCTTTATACCAAGTACTTCAGCGCCGATTACAGCGTGTGGTATGATAGAATGCTGGAGTTCTGCGGGAGATATAACGCGGAACTGGGACACACCTACGGTCAGGAGATGACAGGACATGAGAAGGTAGACGCCAACGTGTTCTGCACCACTTACCAGGACGGCACAAAGGTGTATGTTAACTACGGATATCAGGATACAGTGACTCCCTCGGGCGAGATGGTGCCGGCAAGGGATTACAAGGTGGTTCGGTAATGCTTAGGGAAAATAAAAGAAGGAAGGGCAGTGAGGTATGAAGAAACAGAAGAATAAACTAGCGGGTTTACAGCGGCGGAAGGCAATATCCGGGTATCTGTTTGTCTCGCCGTTTATCATCGGATTTCTGATGTTTATGGTAAGACCTCTTTTCCATTCGCTCTATATGAGTTTCTGTACGGTAGAGCTTGGGGCGGGAAATTTCTCGTCTATCTGGAAAGGGCTTGCCAACTACAATCAGGCGTTTCGGGTGGATCCGGAATTCAACAGGCTTTTGACGGAGGAGATTATCAGAATGTTCCTCTATTCCGTGGCCATCATGGTGTTCAGCTTCTTCGTGGCGCTGATACTCAACCAGAAATTTAAGGGAAGGGCGCTGGTGAGGGCCGTGTTTTTCCTGCCTGTGATCCTTTCCTCCGGCGTTATGCTGGGACTTGAATCAGACAACGCCCTCATGGCGAATCTCCAGGCATCCGTAGAGACGGCGACACAGGGTATCAGCATAACAGACGCCTTAAAGGAGATACTTCGGACGGCGGGTGTGGGCGTCAGAGCCTATGAGACGGTCTTCGAGATCATTGACAACATATATGACGTTGCCATTTCATCGGGCATCCAGATCATTATTTTCCTCTCGGGACTGCAGACCATCTCCGGCAACATGTATGAGGCGGCGGATATAGAGGGCTGTACAAAGTGGGAAAGCCTCTGGAAGATAACCGTCCCCATGGTAAGCTCTTTGTTCCTGGTGAACTGGATCTATACGGTGGTTGACTTCTGTATGCGTTCGGATAACGAGGTCATAGAGAAGATTCAGAAGGTGATGAAGATAAACTTAAATTACGGCTTTGCCTCTGCCATGTCGTGGGCATACTTTGTGATCGTGATTGCCATTGTGGGAGTATCTTCGCTGCTCATCTCAAGGAGGGTTTACTATTATGAGTAAGGTTAACACAGGGAAATACAGTAATTTCTGGGAGAGGAACAGGAAGTCCGGCGGCTATCTGCTCAGGAAGACGGGTCTCGAATGGGGGATCAGCATTTGCAGATTTGTCATGCTTTTCGGTTTGTGTTTTCTGATCCTGCAGCCCATATTTAATAAGATTTCCGTCAGCTTTATGTCGGAGGATGACCTGTATAATCCCATTGTGGTCTCCATCCCTCAGAATTTTACAACGGACAATTACAAGCTGGCAGCGGGTATCATGAAATACAGCCAGGGACTGCTTAACACCTTTACCATATCTCTGACCATAGCGCTGGTGCAGATTGCAGTGTGTACGCTGGTGGGGTACGGCTTTGCCAGATTTAAGTTTCCCTTTAAAAATTTCTGGTTTGCCTGCGTAATCCTGGTGATACTGATCCCGCCCCAGACCATTTCCTCGTCCCTGTATCTGAATTTCAGGTTTTTTGATATATTCGGACTTTTCAAGCTGATAACAGGAAGTGCAGTCAATATGAGAGGTTCCGTGCTCCCTTATTATCTCTTAAGCATTACCTGTATGGGGCTGAAAAACGGACTGTATATCTACATGATCCGGCAGTTCTTCAGGAATATTCCTAAGGAGCTGGAGGAGGCGGCTTATGTGGATGGCTGCGGCACTTTAAAGACCTTTTTCAGGATCATGCTGCCGGACGCGAAGCCCATCCTGACATCCTGTTTCCTCTTCGCCTTTGTATGGCAGTGGACGGACGGTTTTTATTCCGGTATGTTTTTGGGAACCACCCAGCTGCTCAGCACATCGCTGACCCAGGTGGTGGATAATCTGGGCGTATATATCGGCAGGGAGCTTGGCGTGGCACAGGGGACTCAGGTTTCCCAGGCATTGGCAAACTGTATTCTCTCCACCGGTGTACTGATGATCATAGTACCCCTTATCATCCTGTACCTTTTTGCGCAGAAGGGATTTGTGGAGAGCTTAAGCAGTTCAGGAATCAAGATGTAAGCCCGGCTTATGATATATTTCCCGGTTTCTGAAAGGGGGCATCCCGGAAAAATGCCCTCGGGGAGGATGAAAGGGATATATATAGATACTTTTCAATAAAAAGGAGGAAAATATGAAGAGAAAAATGTTTAGAAAACTGATGGCAGCTTCTCTCGCAACCGTTATGGCCGTAAGTATGGCGGCCTGCGGAAATGGGGGGGGTGATTCCTCACAGGAATCAGGCAGCAATGCACCTGAAGGCTCGAACAGCGAGGTTCAGTCAGAGAGCCCTGCAGACAGCCAGGGAAGCGAGTCCGAACCCGAAGAGCAGGGTGAGGTGAGCAAGTATCCCATTCTCACGGATGAGAACGGCAATGTCTATGACCTGGGCGGCATGGACATTAAGATCTGGTCCTGGTTCGGAGAGGGAACCTCCAACGATGACTACGGCGAGGCAAAGGAAGAATGGCGTGAGTGGATCCAGGAGACCTACAACTTTACCATGAGTCAGGAGGCTCTGGGCGGCTGGGGCGACTGCCATACATCCTTTGTGGATTACGTTACCACCGGCGGCGATGACAACAACTACATTTTTATTACCAACACTCAGGGCGCGATGATTTCCGCCATGAAGCAGGGATTGATGTATGACGTTGCAACGCTTGACTGCCTGGATTTCTCAGAGAAAAAGTTCCAGCAGAACGGACAGTGTAACCTGTATTCCAAGGGCGATTCCATCTATGCCTTTTATGCGGGCGTGCCGGAGCCCCGTGACGGCATGTATTTCAACATCAGGCTGTTGGAGCAGACTACGGGTATGACTGCGGATGACCTTTATGATCTGCAGGCGAGCAACGAGTGGACCTGGGAAAAGTGGGAAGAGATCATGGATAAGATCATGGCCGGCGGCGACGTTGACAGCGATGGCGTGCAGGACATCTATCCCATGTGCGGTAACAGAGGACAGTTTGCCCTGGCTGCCGTTTACTCCAACGGAAGTTCCCTGTTTGGCATGGAAGACGGCCAGTATGTGTGCAACCTGGAGGATCCCAAGACGGTTAAGGCTGTGAACTGGGCCGTGGAAATTATGGAGAAGTATGAGTATCCCCAGCCCGAGGGAACAGAGTGGGATTATTTCAAAGCAGCTTTCAGAGATGAGGGAAAATTCGTATTCCTGTGCGAGCAGGCATATGCTATGACTGCCAACGGCGATTACGGTAACATGGAAGATGAAATGGGCTTCCTGATGTTCCCCATCGGACCTGACTGCGGTCACTATGTCAACGCATACGATGACAATGTCTGGGCGCTTCCTGCATGCTATGACGAGGAGAGGGCATGGAAGATCATGTTTGCATTCAATCTCTGGACAGAGCCCATCCCCGGTTATGAGGATGTTAATCCCCATCTGGCAGGTTACTATGACTGTGCGGACAACATTCGTACCGTGGAGGAGACCTGCGCGAGAATGTCCACCGAAGGCGGAACCGTAAAGTATGAGAGCTTCATACCCGATATCGATCTGGGTAACGATTTTACTTATAAGCTTTACCCCGGCGCAGATGTGGCTGCTAACATCGAAGCTGTCAAGACCAAGTGGTATACAGCTGTAGAAGAGGCAAACAAGTAAAGGAAATGAATTTCTGAATTATTGTAAAGGGCGGTGTTTCCGGGCACCGTCCTTTTTCAATCAGGATAGGAGAAGAGCAATGGAAGTGAATTTTCATCTGCCCGGTCTGAGGCAGAATTTCCCGTTGAATATGCTGTTTGTCGGGCTTCAGGAGCTGCGTCCCGACTTTTTCAGGGAGGGCGTCAGGATTGCATCCTTTTTCGGGGAGTTCCCCACATCCCTCTGGAACGGGGGAAGGATGTCCAACTTTGACCAGTGCGACGGGGCTTTTGTGAAAAATGTGGTGAAGGCCGTCAACGAAAAGGGGATTCCCATCCGTTATACCTACACCAATATGCTGTTAAACGCAGAGGATTTAAAGGATTCCTACTGTAATTTCTGTATGCGTGCGGCGGATAACGGGATGAACGAGGTCATAGTGTTCTCGCCGCTTTTGGAGGAGTATGTCAGGGAAAATTATCCCGGCTATAAGCTGAACAGCTCCACCTGTAAGGAGATTCGGGATATTGATCTTGTGAACGAGGAGCTGGGAAAAGATTACAACCTGGTTGTATTGGATTACAATTTTAATGGAAAATTTGAGGAGCTGGAGAAAATTCATGACAGGGGCCGGTGTGAAATACTGGTGAATGCCGTTTGTACGCCTGATTGTCCCAGAAGGGGAAAGCATTATGAGAGCATTGCGAAGAACCAGCGTATTTTGTTAAAGAACCGCCGGATGCCGCCGGATAAGCAGATTCCGCTGGAAGGCTGGCACTGCGAGTACGGGCAGAATAATACCATTTACGACATACTGGACTACAGCACCTACATTTCTCCCGAGGAAATCTGGGAGAAATATGTACCCATGGGGTTTAAGAACTTTAAGCTGGAGGGGCGCACGGCCAATTCATTTAACCTTGTGGAGACCTACTGTCATTACATGATAAAGCCGGAGCACCAGGGCAAGGCAAGGATCATGCTGTTAAACAGTCTGGTGACGAACAAGGTGATCACATGGAATCAAATGAAACCCAGGAAATGGATACCGGAGGAATGATATGGTGAAGGAAATATATTGGCATCTGCCCGGATTTTGTTATTTCAGACTGTTGAATCAGATCCTTCTGAATCTGATGAAGGATTACCCGGAGTGCTTCCGGGAGGGCTATCGGATCGGATCCGTTTACGGAACCTTTCCGGGAGCAATATGGAACGGGGGCAGGGCTGTGATGGGAAGTGTCGGGAGGCAGGAGATAGAGGCCATACTCAAGATCTATAATGACAGGGAGGTTCCTGTCCGCTTCACATGGACCAACAGTCTGCTGGAGGAGAAGCATCTGCAGGATCCCTATTGTAACCTGATCATGGAAATGGCGGACAACGGTCTCAATCAGGTGTTGGTGAACCTGCCCGTTCTGGAGGAATATCTTCGGGAGAAATATCCGAAGTACAAGCTGATCTCTTCCACCACCAAACGGATAACGGGGGTGGAAAGACTTCTGGAGGAACTGAATAAGGATTATTTTCTGGTAGTTCTGGACTATGACCTGAATCATGACAGGCAGGCGCTGGAGGCTGTTGGAGATCAGGCGGGCCGGGTGGAGATTCTGGTAAACGAGATCTGTTTTCCGGGCTGTACCAGACGCGCCGAGCATTATCGGCATCAGTCGATGGTACAACTGGGGGGGGCGGGTCGCGCCACAGAGTTTCCCTGTCCGAACCGGGCGGCACAAAAAAGTCTTGAGGACTGCATGAAACGTCCTGCTTTTATCTCCAATGAAGAAATCGGGGATTATATAGACAGGGGCTTTGTCAATTTCAAGATCATGGGAAGGGGAATGTCCGGAGATTTTGTGAGAGACAACTACCTGTATTATCTCGTGAAGGAGGAGAGCAGAGAGTTCATCAGGGGAAAGATAGACGGCCTGCTGTCCCGGTTCCGGCAGGCCATAAGAAGCTGACAGGGGCTCCTCAGAGCGGAATATAATACATAGCAAAATTTGCATAATAAAAGGACAAGGAATAGGCAGAATTGTTTTGCCGCGGAGGGTACAATATCAGTCAGAAGTCCGTGAGAGGGAAATCGGAGGTATTAAGGATGGGGAAATACAGAGCGCAGACGGGATTTAAGATATTCTGTGTCTGCAGCGCGGCGGCGATGCTGCTATGCGGCTGTGAGATGCAGACTCCGGAGGAGCCTCTTATCATGGTGGAGGAATCTGACGATACGCTTTCCAACAATTACATCATTGCCGGAATCGGAGATGTGGTTCTGACTGCAAAGCTGGATTGTACCTATCGACAGCAGAAGGAGCAGGAGATAAGTTTTTCCCTGACGGGGCGTCTGGTGGATAAGGTGTATGTGGAGGAAGGGGATATTGTAAAGAAGGGTGCGCTGCTGGCGGAGCTGTCCGCCGGAAATCTGGAGAAGCAGATAGAGGATCTGGAGTACAGGATCAGGAGAAACGAACTGCTTCTGGAGTATACGGAAATGAACGAAGCGCTGGACATATCCCAGGCATGGGTGAACTATCTCTACAACAACTATTACAATAAAGAAGGGCTGGACGAGGTCCTCGCCGGCATTGAGAAGAATTACCGCTACCAGAGGGAGGATTGCGGCGATGCGCTGGAGCTGGACAGGCAGGAACTGGAAGCGCTCAGGCAGGAACTGAGCCGCTGCCGCGTCTATGCCGGGATGGACGGGATGATATACAAGCTGCAGGAGCGGCTGGAGAATTCTACCTCCAGAGCCGGAGAGACCATTATGATGATTGTGGATAATTCCAGATGTCTGTTTGAGGCGGAGGCTCCGGAATACAGCGATTGTTTCACAGAGGGGGAAACGGTGGATATGTCTGTCATTACCGGCAGCGCTAAGGGTCAGTATGAGCTGCTGCCCTATGACATCTCTAACTGGGGGGAGATTCAGCAGTTCAGCGTACACGCAGGACCTATGACTACCGGGATCGAGGTGGGCACCAGCGGCACGATTAAGTTCGTGCTGGACAGTCGGGAGCAGGTGCTGTGTCTGCCGAAGTCAGCGGTCAACAGCGCGGACGACAGATATTATGTCTATGTGACGGACGAGGACGGCATGAGGCAGATCAGATGGGTAGATATCGGATTGTCCGGCGATGAGATGGTGGAAATCCTGAGCGGCCTGGAAGAAGGGGAAAGGGTGATTCGGTGATGAGAAAGAAGATATCAGGAAGGGCGGGCAGAAGATTTTTGACAGCGCTGCTCGTATTGGTATGTCTGACGGTTTTTACAGCCGGATGCGCCGGGACGCCCGCTCCTGTGCCGGGACCTGAAGATGTGATGCTGCTGGAGCCGGCGGGTGTGGGAGAAAGCTATGAGACAGCGGCCCGAAGGGACATGTATGATGCCGCCATATACAGCGGTCTGATATGTCCGTATACGGAGGAGTGTTCTCTGGAAAGGAGCATGAATTTTGACAGCTATGCGGCTCTGCCCGGGGATGCGGTCAGAAAGGGACAGACGCTGATACGGACCAACGTAGATAATCTGGAACGTCAGATCGCTGATATGGAAAAGTCCATCGCACGAAGTGAGGAGGAATTTCTGGAGTACAGCATGGAAGCGGAGGAGTCGCTGGAAAAGTATCGGGGCGACGAGAAATTCTGGGGACAGGCAGTGGAAAACTGGGCAAAGGAAAAGCCTGAGGAGGATACTGAGGAGGACCTGACTTACGAAAAGTGGGAATCGGACAATCTGTTTTATGAGACTAAATACAGAAATGCGCTTATCGGCAGACAAAAGCTGGAAGAACAGCTCAGGCAGCGGACGGAACTCTACCAGCTGGATGCCGGGTATAATGAAGTGCTGTTAAATCGGCTGCGTCAGGACCTGAACGAAAGCCGGGTGCTTTCGAAACAAAAGGGTGTGGTCACAAATATCCGTTTATTAAATTACAATGATTACATAAGCGCGGGCAGTTCTATGGCTGCGGTGGCAGACCCGGACAGACGGCTGCTGAAGTGCGAATTTATCAGCAAGGCGGAGATCAACAGCGCAGAGCAGGTATTTGCGATAATCGGCGGAAAGCGCTGTGAAGTGGAATACCAGCCAATGGAGAGCGAGGAGTACAGGCGTCTGGAGGAGAAGAACGGTAAGGTATTCACAACATTTTATCTGCCGGAAGAGGCCGGGGAAGTGGAGTTGGGCAGTTATGTTGTGGTGGCAGTCATAAAGCAGGTGAAAAGAGATGTGCTTTCCGTGCCCAAGGATGCCATAGAGAAAGGGGAGGATGCTTCCTATGTCTATGTGTTAAAGGATGGAGAGCGGGTCTATACCCCCGTTATGACCGGCATGCAGGACGGAGTCTATGTGGAGATTCTTTCCGGCGTGGGGGAAGGGGACAAGGTGCTTACCAGGAAGGACACACAGACGGCGGACAATACGGCGGTTCTGGGCATGGGCAGCGTCAGCCATGAATTTTCCCAGAAGGGAACCATTGTGTATCCGACCTCGGAGTGGATTAGTTGTCCTGATATATACGGCACTGTATATTTCGAAGAGAGGATGGTGGATTTGTATCAGCAGGTGAAGAAGGGGGATGTGCTCTTTAAGATCCGCGTGCAGCCGAATGATGTGGAACTGGCCCGAAAAGAGCAGGAACTTCAACGTCAGCGGGAAAGACTGACGGACCTGGAGAAGCAGAATCAGGAGGTGAACAAAAAGGCCATAGAGCAGGGAAAGGAGACCATAGCCGAGCTGGAAAAACTGGTGGAAGAGATGAAAGCGGATTTTGCCATGACAGAGATTCGGGCGCCTTATGACGGCATTGTCACGGATCTGTCCTGGGAGCTGTGGTGGAACATGCTGGAAAGCGGAGATTTGCTTCAGAAAAACCAGGCGCTCCTCATGCTGGCCGAACAGGGGTCCAACTACATTATGGTGGAGGATCCAAACGGTCTGTTAACCTACGGAAACGTGGCGGATATAGAGTATAACGGTGCAGACGGCAGCAAAAGGAAGACAACCGGGCTTGTGGTGACGCTGAATCAGGCATGCGTCAGCGCTGAGCTCTTCGGAGATGGCTACGCACTGATCCGGGTATCCGGCGAGGATGCAGGGGACATGTCGGGCAGCGTCTTTGGCAGTGACGGCAGGTGGAGCCTGAGCCGGTTTGACGTCACGGTAGCCACAAGGAAAATGGAGAATGTGCTGCTCGTACCGAAGAAGGCTGTGACGTCCTATGGGGGTGTTACCTATGTGAAGCTGAAGCAGAAAGACGGTTCGGTGCTGTACCGGAGCTTTTTGGCGGGCGGTTCCGACGATAAAAACTATTGGGTGATCGAAGGTCTTACGGAAGGAATGGAAGTATGTATAGAATAATGTTGCAAAAGCTGAGGCACAAAAAATGGATGAATCTGTGTCTGCTTCTGGGAAGCCTTCTGCTTATCGCCACGGTAGTCAGTTTTCCTCTCTATCAGACTGCTGCCTATGACAGGATGCTGCAGGAGGAATTTCAAAATTATGTTGCCTCCGAAGGAAAGTGGCCTGCCATGAACAGCCTGACCGTGATCTCAAAAAAGGACAAGGGAGGAAAGACTGTGGCCCGCATGGAGGAGCTGATGGAGAATATCTGCGGCGACCTGGGTGTGACGGAAAAGGAGACAGTGGCTTTCTATAGTATGTCGCCCATGAATATTCACTCTGAAATGAACAGGACGGAACTGGAGGATGTCAGTCTGCGACTGGGCGCCCTTTCCGATCTGACCCGGCACGCGAAGATACTCAGCGGCGAGACGTTTTCGGAGAGCGGGCTGACGGAGGATGGCTGTATCGAGGTGCTGGTAAGCCAGTCCGCCATGGTAGACATGAAGATTGTGGCAGGCGAGACGCTGGTGTTTAATGACATGAAGGATGCTGAGGGCGAACGGATCAGGCTGTATGTCAAGGGTGTCTTTGACGCTGAGTCCAAAAGCGATTTTTACTGGCAGATAAAGCCGGAGAGCCTGAACAATACGGTTCTCATGGATATGGAGCTGTTCCGGAGCATGTTTACCGGAGAAAATGCAGGGAAATATTCTTTTACCTGCAATTATTTTCCGATGTTTGAATATGAGGATATTAAGGCGGGTCAGGTCGAAGAACTGATTGCCGCCACGGATTACCTCACGGAGACGGGGCCTTTCAACAACACTGTGAAAAGGCCGGAATACCGCGATATTCTGGACAGCTACACCAGGAAGCAGGCACGTATCAGCGCCACACTGATGATTCTTCAGATTCCCGTCCTTATCATGCTTGGTGCGTTTCTGTTCATGATTTCCGGCCAGATGTATGATATGGAGAGAAACGAGATTTCGGTGATCAAAAGCCGGGGCAGCTCAGGAGGGCAGATTTTCCGTCTGTATCTGTATCAGTGCACGATCCTTACCCTGGCGGGCGGCGGACTCGGCATACCTCTGGGAATGGTGTTCAGCCGTATTCTTGGGTCTGCCAGGAGCTTTTTGGAGTTTGACAGCTTCAATACGCTGACGCTGACCTTTACCGGGGAGGTATGGATCTACGCTGCGGCGGCTATGCTGGCAGCTCTGTTCATCATGGCGCTTCCCGCCATAAAGCACAGCCGGATTACTATTGTGAAGCTGAAGCAGCAGAAGGCTCTGAAAAAAAAGAGCTGGTGGGAGAAGCTCTTCCTGGATGTGATTCTTCTGGGAGTTTCCCTGTACGGTTATTACAGTTTTCACAGGAATTCCGCCCGGATTGGGGAGAGCGTGCTGACAGGGGAATCTCTGGATCCGCTGCTGTACATAAGCTCGTCTTTGTTCATTGTGGGACTGGGGCTGTTTTTTCTCAGGCTGCAGCCATATCTGGTGCAGTTGGTTTACATATTGGGCAAGCGCTTCTGGAGACCTGCGAGTTATGCTTCTTTCATGGAGAATGCCAAGAACGGCAGGAAACAGCAGTTCATCATGCTGTTTCTGATCATTACCATCTCCCTGGGCATGTATCATGCCACCGTGGCCCGTACCATTTTGGAGAACGCCTATAAAAACGCGGAATACATGAACGGGGCGGATATTGTGGTTCAGGAGGTCTGGCGGGCAGTGACGGACAGGAACGGCGCATATACCGGAGACTATTCGGAGCCGGATTATTCTAAGTATGCTGCCATGGATTTTGCCGAGGGATATACAAGAGTCCAGCTTAGTCAGGACGCTTATGTGGAGACATCGGATGGGGGCAGTCAGAATGCCACGGTGATGGGCATACATACCCGGGAGTTCGGTGAGATTACCTGGGTGGATTACGAGCTGAACGGTCGGCATTATTATGAGTATCTCAACGATCTTGCCGTGGATGCGGACGGAATTTTGGTGTCGGAAAACTTCAGGAGCAAACTGGGGTATAAGCTGGGAGACAAGATTACTTACGGAATAGCAGACGTGACAGATGGGAAAAACAGTTCAGGCAGGACAATAACAGGAAAAATCGTGGGATTTTTCAGCTATTGGCCGGGGTACGCTCCCATGGTTACAAAGGTAAATCCGGACGGTACGACCACCACCGAGGATAATCTGATGGTTGTGGCACATTACAGCAAGCTGCGTCAGAAGCTGGGTGTGAGACCCTATCAGGTGTGGATTGGCCTGAAGGATGGCTATGATTCTGCGGATGTTTACGCATGGTTTAAGGAAAACAACATCCGACTCACCAAATATACGGACAAGGCGTCGGAATTGAAGAAAACGGTGGAGGACCCTCTGCTGCAGGGAACCAACGGCGTACTTACCATGGGATTTCTCGTCACCATCCTGCTCTGTGCCGTGGGATATCTGATTTACTGGATTATGTCCATACGCTCCAGAGAGATGATGTTCGGCGTTTTAAGAGCCTGCGGCATGCACAAGGGCGAGTTGATCCATATGCTGCTGAATGAGCAGATTTTCTCAGGAGTGTTCTCGGTAATTGCCGGCATCGGCATAGGAAAGGCGGCGTCAGACATGTTCGTGCCCATCCTGCAGCAGGCTTATGCGGCTACAAATCAGGTGCTTCCCATGAATCTGGTGGTCAACGCATCGGATATGGTCAGGTTATACAGTGTGATAGCCGGAGTGATGTTTCTTTGTCTGGTGGTGCTGATCATACTGATCTTTAAGTTGAATGTAACGAAGGCATTGAAGTTAGGGGAAGAATAATGGCGAATGATTGTTTGATTGAAGTAAGCGGGGTAAACCGTATTTTCTCCGTTCCGGGGGGAGAGTTCCAGGCGCTGAAGAACATAAACGTTAAAGTCATGAGGAGCACCCTGACGATCTTAAAAGGCCGCTCCGGCTCCGGTAAGACTACCCTGATGAACATTATCGGGGCGCTGGATCATCCCACTTCCGGCACAGTTTTAATCGACGGCAGGGCAGTGGGCAAAATGTCCGACAAAGCGCGGGAAAATCTCAGAAGGAAGGACATGGGCTTCGTATTCCAGGCAGTTTCCCTGATCCCCACCATGAACGCTTTCCAGAATGTGGAGTTTTCCATGCGGTTGGCGGGCATCAAAGCCGGGCGGGAGCGGGATAAGCGGGTGGAGGAATGTTTAAAGATGGTAGGGCTTGGAAATCGTGCGCGTCATATGCCGGCGGAAATGTCCGGCGGCGAGCAGCAGAGGGTAGCCATTGCCAGAGCCATCGCTCATCGCCCCAAGCTGATTTTGGCGGACGAGCCTACCGCGGAGTTGGACAGCGCAATGGCGGCACAGGTTACGAAGCTGTTTCAGGAGATGACAAGGAAGGAAGGGATCACCGTCCTCATGACGACCCATGACGTAGGGCTGATGGGCGCCGGGGACATGATCATTGAACTGGAGGCGGGAGAGCAGGTTCATGGCGGGGAGAACCTATGATAAGGGAACGTGCCTGCGGCGGATAAGCGTGGGAAGGAGACAGATAATGCCGGAGACAATGATACAGGCGGACAGCCTGGTAAAAATCTATAAGTCGAAGCAGACGGAGGTGCTGGCGCTCCAGGGGCTTGATTTGACCGTGGAGGAGGGAGAACTTACGGCCATCATCGGAAACAGCGGAAGCGGAAAATCCACCTTCCTGAATATGATCGGCGGACTGGATCGACCCAGCGCCGGTTCTCTCCATGTGGCGGGCAGCAACCTGTTTACCATGACGGAGAAACAGCTGGTACTGTATAAGCGCAATACTGTTGGGTTTGTGTGGCAGAATAACGGGCGGAATCTTCTTCCCTATCTGACGGTGCTGGAGAATATCATGCTGCCCATGAGCCTTTCCAGCCAGCGAAAGAAAAAGGGCAAAGCCCTGGAGCTTCTGGAGATGGTAGGTATGAGTGCCAAGAAGCGGAGCCGCATGAACATGCTCTCCGGCGGCGAACAGCAGAGGGTGGCCATTGCCATCGCTCTGGCCAATTCCCCCAGGCTTCTGCTGGCGGATGAGCCTACGGGAAGCGTGGATGTGAAGACTGCCAACTATATTTTTGATGTGTTTACCGAACTGAACAGGAACGGTCAGACAATTCTCATCGTCACGCATGATGTGGCGCTCTCAAAGAAGGTCAGGAGAGTGGTTGCCATCAGGGATGGGAAGATCAGCAGCGAGAGAGTGCTGAAGGAGGCCTATGCCGACAGACTTCAGGAGAGTTCTATCGATTGGAGACAGGAGGATACCCAGGATGAGTATGTCATTCTGGATCGTGCGGGACGACTGCAGCTCCCCGCTGAATTTCTGGAGAGTCTGCAGCTGAAGGACAACAAGGTCAGTATCGGACTTCATGACGGCAAGATTGTGATATCCAATCCGGAGTCATAGAAGCATTGATTTATTTTTCTCTCTGTATTCGCTGGGGCTGCAGCCCTTGGTCTGCTTGAACAGGCGATTGAAGGTGGAAATGCTGGGAAAGCCCGCCTGCAGGGCAACCTCGGTGATGGATAAATCCGGCTGTTCCAAAAGCTCTTCCGCTATTTTGATGCGCCTATGGCAGATATAGTTACAGAAGGTATAATTGGTGTACTGCTTGAACAACCTGGAAAAATGATATTTGCTGAAACCGATAGAGTCTGCGATATCATTCAGGTTCAGATTTTCCATGTAATGGGTGTCGATGTAGTCCATGACCGTGTTGAACTTGTCAGCATATTCCTTTTGTTTGTGTATCCTGCTGTTGGAAAAGAGAGGAATGCTGCTCATATGGTTAGTCCCCAGTTTGACAAATAAGCTGAGCAGAAGAGAATATATTGTCAGCTCTGCAAACTCATTCTGGGTAAAATATTCGTTCCGAACCTGCGCAAGGAGCTGGTAGGCATCATCATAAATCCTGGGGTAAGCGCCTCGGGTGAGATGTATGGGAGATGACAGGATGGGCTGGATGCTGGCAAAACCGTGAAGTCTGTTAAAGGTCGACAAATCGAATAAAAAGATGAAGCGGCTGCCGGTCTCCGGTGCCTGCAGGGAATGCAGTTCCCCGGGGGGAATGATCATGATATCGCCCGGTACGGAGTGGTAGGTGGTTCCATCAATTGTAATATCATACCAGTTTTCTTCGGGAGTGATGATTTCAAGGGCAGAGTGCCAGTGAGGCTCGAAGTCTGCGTACAAGTCGTTATACCAGATGCGCATGAATGTATTTTGACGGTACTGGACAAGCTCCTGCCCGGTTCCTGTAAGAATGCGGCTCTGAGCAGTATCTGAATTTACGCTGTAATATATCTGACGATCCTGCAGAGTATTTTTTGTTGTCATAATCTGCCTTCCTTTCGTAATTATCCTTATTGTAGCATTTAAAGTTCAAATTGTAAATTACCAAAAAGCAACAGATGAGGAAGAAAAAGCAATAAATGAGGAGAGAACAGCAAGAATTATGGGGAATTATTTCCATGAATCCGTTATAATTTTTATATAAAAATGACTCGGAGGTGTGAGAATATGCGAAAAACAATTGCAGGTGCAGCTTTTGCACTGGTGCTTGCGTCATCCCTGCTTGCCGGCTGCGGCAATGATACAGATAAAACACAGGGCAGCGGGAGTCCGGTGCAGACAGACACAGATCAGTCTGAAACAGAGAAGGTTGAAACGGAACAGTCTGAAACAGATGAGACCGGTACACCGGAATCGGAGGAAAGCACCTCCGGTCAGGAGGGAGAAACGGAGGAAGTACCTGTTTTAAAAGATGCGGTAATGGATATCATGGGCTGCCGCATTGGCTGTGCAGCCACGGAAGGCGAGCTGAACGATGAGAAGGTGTGGGAGATCATCACTACCCACTTTAATGCCATCACATTCGGAAATGAGCTGAAGCCGGATGCCATGGTGGGTTACAGTGTGGGAAGCTGCCCCGGCACGGAGGAAGCGGAATTGAACGGCGAGACGATTGTGGTGCCGAAACTGGACTATTCCCGGGCGGAGAGGATGCTGGATAAGATTTATGACTGGAACGCGGAGCATCCGGACGACAAGATTATGGTAAAGGGACATGTGCTGTTATGGCATGCCCAGACGCCTGAGTGGTTCTTTCATGTGGACTATGACAAGAACAAGGAGTATGCGGACAAGGAGACTATGAACAAGCGTCTGGAATGGTACATTCGCACCATGCTGACTCATTTCACCGGAGAGGACAGCAAATATAAGGGTATGTTCTACGGCTGGGATGTAGTGAACGAAGCCTGCAGCGATGGAGACCATGTATACCGCACCGACAGCGAGAATCCCAATGAGTCCCTCTCTGAGGATCGCCACGGCAGCAACTCCAGCTGGTGGCATGTCTATCAGAGCAACGAGTTCATAATCAATGCTTTCATCTATGCCAATAAATATGCACCTGCGGATCTTGAACTGTACTACAATGACTATAACGAGTGTATGGATAACAAGATAGAGCATATCAAAGAGCTTTTGACGGAGATCAAGTCCCGTGAAGGGGAACCCGGCGTTGGAACCCGGATAACCGCTATGGGCATGCAGGGGCATTACAGTATGGAATCCCCCACGTTTGATAAGGTGGATTATGCTATCCGGCAGTATGCGCGCATCGTTGGGAATGTGCAGTTCTCGGAGCTTGACCTGAAGGCCAGCGAAGGCTATGACGGCAGCGATGAGGCGAAAGAAACGGAATACAAGAAGCAGTACGGCCGCTATAAGCTTCTGTACAACGTGATGCAGACGGAGAACGAGGCGGAGGATATCAGTGTTACCAGCATTACCTTCTGGGGGACGGTGGATCACTATTCCTGGCTTCAGAGCAGTTCCAACGTGGGCGGCGGCAGCACCGAAAATCTGCCTCAGTGTCCTTTGCTGTTTGATGAGCATTATCAGGTGAAGCCTGCGTTTTATGCCTTTACAGAGAAAAAGAATTAGGAGGCGGCAATATGTCAGTCATAGCAAAGAACCCCATCATGCCGGGATTTTATCCGGATCCTTCCATCTGTGCGGTGGGAGGAGATTATTATCTGATCAATTCAACTTTTGCCTATTTTCCCGGGCTGCCCATCCTGCACAGCAGAGATCTGGTGCACTGGGAACAGATCGGAAACGCCATGCACAGGCAGGAACAGCTGCCTCTGAAGAATGCGGGGCATTCTCAGGGACTGTTCGCGCCCACCATGCGTTATCACAACGGCACCTATTACGTCATCTGTACCAATGTGTCCTTTGGCGGGAACTATATTGTGAAGGCTGAAAACCCGGCGGGTCCATGGTCTGATCCCTATTACCTGCAGGGAGCGGACGGTATTGACCCCAGTCTGTTCTTTGATGATGACGGGAAGTGCTATTATATCGGAACCCATCCCAATCCTGAAGGCTGCAGATATGACGGCGATTACTTTATCTGGATTCAGGAACTGGACATCGGACAGATGAAGCTGGTGGGAGAGGTACATAACGTCTGGAACGGTGCCATGCGGGGCGTCCATTGGCCGGAGGGCCCCCATCTCTATAAAAAGGACGGCTATTACTACATTATGCATGCGGAGGGCGGGACAGGCCCGGAGCATGCCGTGACTGTGTGCAGGAGCAGGGAGATTTACGGTCCTTATGAAAACAATTTCTGCAATCCCATCCTTACCCACAGGCATCTGGGGCAGGCATATCCTGTCAAATACGTAGGCCATGCGGACATGGTCGAGACCCCCAGGGGGGAGTGGTATATGGTGATGCTGGCGGTGCGCCCGCTGGAAGGCTATACAACCATGGGCAGAGAGACCTTCCTGGCAAAGGTGGTCTGGGAAAACGGCTGGCCGGTGGTAAATCCCGGCGTGGGAATTCTTACGGATGAGGTGGAGATCGATCTGCCGGAGTGGAATCCTGTGGGAGACGGAACCTATGACACATCGGCCAACTGTGTGCCCGGCAGCAGCCGCATCTATGATTTCACTGCTATGGACAGGCTGGGGGACGAATTCCTCACCCTGCGCAATCCCGGGGAAGATATGTACGCTCTGGATAAAGAGGGTCTGAAGCTTGCCTTCCGCAGCATTACTTTAAAGGAGAAGGACAGTCCCTCCTATGTCTGCGTGAGACAGCAGCACCATAGCTTTCGGGCATCCGCCGTCTTTCAGACGGAGAATCTGACAGAGGGCAGGCGCGCCGGTATTGCACTGGTACAGAGCAATGAGTTTCATCTGCGGGCGGAGGTCGGCTGCGGGGAAGAGGGCTTAGAGGCAGCAGTCATTCTCTGCCGGGAGGGTGAGGATCAGCTCATGGGGAAACACCTGATCCGGCAGGATGCAGAAAGTCTGAAGGAGGATGCTGTCTCCGGCGGGGTCAGACTGACGATGAAGGTGGAGGGACTTACCGCATTCGTGGAGCTTGAGACTGACTGGATCGTCGAAGGCACAGGACAGAGCATCCCCGGCACCGGTCTTTTGTGCGGCAACATAGATATCCGGGGGCTTTCCACCGAGGTAGCGGGCGGTTTTGTGGGTTGTACCGTGGGTATGTACGCGGTGGCAGACAGGGACAGCAGGGAGCAGGCAGCCTGCTTCAGGAGTTTCTCGTACACGGCCGGGCACTGATCACGTTTATACTGAACGGGACAGCACGCAGGAGTACTGGCGGCATCAGGAAAGGAATGATTTGCAGTATGAAGGGAAAAGGGAAGATAAAGCGCGGGCTGTGTGCGCTGACGATTG
>JAIDME010000493.1 GCA_029050705.1 Acetatifactor sp. | reverse complement strand
CCTGACGCTCCGGCCCCAGACATTTGGAAAAAACATCCGAGAAAAAGCGGTTCATGTCCCATTTTACATAAGAAATATCCGCAGACGAGAATACCTTTTTCATTTCCGTGATAATATAGTCCTGAACCTCAGGGTTTGCCAGGTCCAGAACCCGCTGATTTCTTCCCTCCGAGTGGCCTTTGTCCGGCAGATCCATTGCCCATTCCGGATGTGCCTTATAAAGCCTGCTCTTCACATTCACCATCTCCGGCTCAACCCAGATGCCGAAATCCAGCCCCAGAGCCTTTACCTTATCACAAATTCCCTTCAGGCCTCCGGGAAGCTTTTTCAGGTTGACCTCCCAGTCACCCAGGGAACCAGTCTCGTCCGTCCGTTCTCCGAACCAGCCGTCATCCATGACAAAGAGCTCAATGCCCGCTTCCTTCCCGGCCTTCGCCAGATTCAGCAGCTTCTTCTCGTTGATATTGAAGTAAGCCGCCTCCCAGCTGTTCAAAAGCACAGGGCGCACCTTCCGTTTCCAGTTTCCCCGCACGATATGTTCCCTGACAAAACGATGCATGCACAGACTCATGCCGTTAAAGCCTTTATGAGAAAATGCGGCCACTGCTTCAGGCGTTTCAAAGTCCTCCCCCGGCCCCAGCGTCCAGGAAAAGGACTGTGGATTGATGCCGGCCATCAGCCTTGTCTTGCCGAAGCCGCTGACCTCCGCCGCTTCATAATGATTCCCGCTGTAAATTAGATTAATGCCCCAGCACTCCCCATAATCTTCTGTGGTATGCTCTTTTGAGAGCATTACAAAAGGGTTCGCCCGGCTTGAGGAGACTCCCGCGTAGGAAGCGTTCACAAGCTTTCCCGCCTGAAGCCTGGTATCCGTGCGTTTCATCTCCCTGGCCCAGCTCCCGTTAAAGGAGGTAAACACAAAATCCGCCGCCGGAAAATCCAGCTGCATGCTCATGAGGCGCTTCAGCGTCACGGTTTCCTCACTTGTATTTATCAGCCTTGCGCTCCTGGTGATCACGTCGCACTCCGGATAGACACAGTAATGCAGTTCCAGGGTCAGGCCGTAACCCTTGTCCTTCAGCCGAATCAGCAGATGCTCCACTTTGCCGTCCTCGCTGTAAGAACCGGGAAGCAGGCCGTAATCCGGTTTACTGTCCGAGATTTCAAAGGAGTCGTACAGGAAATCCGAGGTAAAGCTTCCGTCGGCATGTACCACCTCTATGAAAGGCTCCCTGATATCGCCCTTGCCGTAGGAGGACATCTCAAGGCACATATCCTCCAGCCCCAGATTTTTGTGTTCGTCGTCGTACCAGACGCCGTTGCCCGGAGCAAAGGGATGCTTTTCCCGCAATGCCTCCGAGTCCCGGAAATGAATCCTCCTGCCGTAATACAGGTGTTCCAAATGCCCAGTGTCCATAGTTTCAAAAACATAGGATGTATGCTCTGTTTCCAGTGTAAAAACGCCGTTCTTTTCCTCGATCATTTTTCCTCTCATTCTACTATTCCTGCAGTTTCAGGGTGCCTGAATAGTGTACACAGGTTTTGCCCAATTAATTACTTGTATTTTATCATATGTTCTAGTAAACTACAAGCAAACAGACATCCGGGTGCAGCTGTATCTGGACGAGCGGAAATGATTCCCTGTCCATACAGCAAATCACAGGGGCAGATTTTAAAGTCTGCCCCTGCTTTTTGTTCACCTGACGGACTTTGTTTTCTTCAGTCCGCACCTTTTCTTGCCTTCAGCTGTGTCGTAATCTCTGCCAGCTTCTCGTCCGTAAGGATATACTTCTTCTTAAAGATAACGATTGCCACCAGCAATACGACAATGGGAATCAGCGTCATGCACATCCGAAGTCCCATCTGGGAACTGCCGCTGATCGTGGCAACTGCATCCTCATCCTCACTGATGTTGAAGATTGCCAGTACAATGGAAGCTATCAGCGCGGAAATACCGGAGGCCAGCTTCACCACAAAGGTCTGCATGGAAAAGATCACTGACTCATCACGCCGGTTATTTTTCACTTCCCCGTAATCCACCGTATTGGCGAGAAAAACGGTCACAATTACATTCATCATACCGATAGCCGACATGATCAGAAAAGCAGGAATCAACAGCCAGTAAATGCTGGTTGCACCACTGAAGGAAATGATAAGCAGTACCACATATCCGGCCATTGCCATAAAAAAGCTGATGTAGAATATCTTCATTGTGTTCATGATTTTCCGAAGCAGAGGAAACAACAGCATCATAGCCAGAATCTGGAAGCCGCCGCCAAAGGTATTGAAAGATGTACAGTCATTCCGCCAGGTATCAGGACCGCTGAAGTCATATTTGAAGAAAAACAGTACCAGATTGGAGGTAATGTACAATGCGGTGTTGATCAACACGATCGCAATCACCATCGTCATCGCCTGGTCATTCCGCACCAGCGCGCTGAACATCTCCTTTACCGACGAGGAATGCATATCCACCGAAGATTTTTCCTTAATAAGCGCACAGGTAATTATAATGAAGATCACAAAAAGGATTGCTATGATCAGCGCAAAATATTTATAGCCAATCCGTTCTATCTCCCTGTCCGTGGTCCCGCCGAAAAACTTTCCGATTGCTGCAACTGTATTTATTGTGATGATAGTAATGAGTGCAGAGCCAACTCCCGCGCAGGAGCGTGCCAGTGCGGAAAGATTTTCCCTCTCCTTTCCACTCTCCGTAAACGCCGGCACCATGGACCAATATGGGATATCCATCATAGTATATGTGACGCCCCAAAGGATATAGGTCACAGCGGCATAAGCCACCAGTCCGCTGCCGTTTAAGGCAGGGGGGGCTGAAAACATGAGGAACAGAATCACAGCATTTGACAGGGTTCCGATAAAAAGCCATGGCCGGAACTTTCCGAACTTTGTCTTGGTCTTTGCCACCAGTACTCCCATGATGGGGTCATTGAAAGCGTCAAAGACACGGGCTGCAAACAGAATAATGCCCATGGCCACCGTATTAATCCCCATAATATCCTTGTAATAATACAGGATATAGGTGGCCGACAGCATGTAGACCATATCCTTTCCCACTGCGCCGATTCCGTAGGCAAACTTCTCCGTCCCGGACAATCTCTTTTTCGTTTCCATCCTACTTCTCCTCCTTTTTTCTTCCCATTGCAAGTTTGACGACCTCGTAGGCTCCGTCATAGATTCCTGCCTTTTTATTGCGGATGATATTGTCGCACATATTGCAGAAATACTCCTTTTCCTCCAGGAACAGCTGCAGCATCTGCAAGGTATGCGGAATGTCCCGGCATTCCAGAGTGCCGTCCCCGATTTCCGCCGAGTGAATGGCTCCCCACTGCTCATGTCCGCCGACCCTCTTGATAAACAGCTTCGGCACGGGATAAAATGCCAGCTCGCTTGGCTTTGTCACCAGTACGTCACAGCTCCTCATCAGCAGGTTTGTGCAGTACACTGCCTCAAAAATATTTTTATGCCAGAAGCCGTGAATCCCCTCTACTTTCCCCGTCAGAGCATCCTCCGCAAATGATTTTGTGTCCTGCCAGTCTCCGAAGTGCTCTGTGGAATGCTGCTTCATCTCCGGAATCTGTCCGCAAAGCTCCTCCCATACATTTTTGTAATCCCCTACATTGATATACAGGACCGCTTTTTTCTTCTGAATCATGGGAAGCAGATACCTGATGATCTCCGCAAAAATCTCTTTCTGTGCCCCTGCCCCGCCGATCGTGAGCAGGAAACGCATTGGCTCCCCGTTTTCTTTTCTTGCCTTTCTTGCGGCACAGTCAACCTCAATGTTGCTCACCAGCTCATGATCGATATAGTGTCCCGTATAAGTCAACGCATCCTCCGGCATGGGTTTGAGTACAGCCTTACCCTGCATACCGTTCAGAATACGGTAGCCCTGAAAGGCATAATGAGTCTGTACCGTATGGAGAGCGCCCTCCGCAAGATGCAGCGCCATGGGCCAGTTGTCGGGAATGGCGTTCACCACATTTTTCATACCTGCATGAAGAGCCGCCTGGGCAGGCCAGACGTGTGTGGCAACCACGGGAATATCCTTTGGCACATTCCGGTAGACTGCAGCCATCAGTTCCGCATTTTTCTGATCTGCGGCATTATAGGAAAGTTTGCGAAAACCTTCATAGTTCATGGGTTCCCAGACCAGGCGGTTGAACAGCCTGCTTTTCTGGGATATTCTTGAACCCAGAGAGTATAAGTCATTCTGGGCGCTGATGATCTGTGTACACAATGTCTGGGGATAAGAATTCAGATCCATCCAGTAAGGCTTGCAGCCCAGTGCATTTGCTGCGGAAGCTATGGCCATGGAAATACGGTAATGTCCGAAGCCCATCCGGATATTTCCCACAATAATTCCCTTTTCCCTGTCAAAGTCCTCCGGTGCCGATTCCAAGTCTTCTGCTTTCCCGTCCGCCGATCCTTCTCCCAGCCTGATCTCACTCACGCCCAGGATATCTCCGATGGCGGGAGTATCCGCCAGCTTCACGGGATAACTGAAGCCGGAATCGTCGCCGAATTTCTTCACATACTTTCTTTTGGATCTCACAGCTTTTTTGTAGACTGAGACGCTCATTTTGTTGCCGAAAATCTCTCTTGACCTGTCTGTCATGTCTTTCCTCTCCCTTTCTCTTATTTTTATATCACACTAATTCTTCTCACACTTTTCACCGCGATGTACCGCAATTCCATCCACAAGTATATCTACCACCATCTCAAGAGCTTCTACATATCCCATATCATTCCGGATCAGAATGTCCCGCCGGAAGAACTGCTCCAGAGACGCCTCCAGCATCATTTTTACAAGGGGAATGCTGACCTGTCGAATGACGCCTTCCTCAATGCCCTGCTCCAGAAGCGATATAGTGCTCTCCCAGCCCGTTCCCAGCCGCTCCTCAACCTTTTGATAAATGGCGGGATATTTATCCTTCAGCATATAAAGTTGCCGAAAATCCACATTTTTATAGCTCTCCGGCATAACACCCAGAATTTTTCTGATTTTTTCCAGAGTGTTCAGAGTCTCGTCCGCCAAAACCTGCTTTTCACTCTCCTTTATGGAATCAAACAGGTAATCCACCATATCCATGAACAGGGCATTTTTGTCTTCAAATACCGTATATATGGTTTTCTTGCTGATATTCAACGTCCTTGCAATATCATCCATGGTAAACTTAATACCTTTCCGGTTGAATACCTCCAGCGTTCCCTCCAAAATCGTCTCCCGCAGCTCCATTCTTCTGACTCCTGTCCCCTATATCCAATCTCCTGTTTCCTGTCTACTGTCTCTCTATATATCTGCAATCCTATATTCTCACATTCCCATATCTCTATATCTCCATACCAACAGATCTCTTTATCTCTATTCAAATTAATAATCAAGGAAACTACTTTTTGTATTTCAGTTTCCTTGATTATAGCATCGTTTGTTTCTTTATACAAGAAACTGTTTTTACAAAATTAGTTTCCTGATTTTAGTAATTTCTACCAAAAAGAGTGAGTACTTCAATGATCATGTCCCTCGAACATTTTCCACCGGAAAACATATGATAATATTAACCAAAAAGAAACGGAAAGGACGCGAAATGCAAGATTATAAGTACGATAATAATATTGACAAATTCCCTA
>JAIDME010000492.1 GCA_029050705.1 Acetatifactor sp. | reverse complement strand
GCGAAATAACGGGAAGCTTCATTCCCAGTGCACGGTTGACTATTTTACTGCAGACAGAGGGGTTGCCGATATGATCGGAGTCCACGATCACAGCGTCTGTGAACGAAGCGTCAAACATTTCATAAACAGATGTCTGCGGGTCGTTTTCATTGATTGTATCATCGATATGAGAACTGCAATTGTATATGGAACTGCAATTATACACAAAGAGGCGGCAGTTGATTTCCGAAAGCTTTCTGCAAAGAGCATAAATTAGTTCGTGGTTCTCTCTGTCCTGAATGCGACAGGTCGTAAATGCGATTATTCTGTAATTTCCAATCATACTGCACGCTCCAAAATCAGATAGTTTGATCAAAACCTTCCATTCTTAAATTATACTTTGTCAGAGTTTTAGTGTCAATGTTCTGACAGTCTATTGACAGTGTTTTGAAAAAAATATATTATGGATAAAATGAGGCCGCGGAAAAGCTGTGGTGTGTTTTTTGCGGACGCGGATTGGTTTTCACAGACGTATTTATTCGTCTTGCAAATATTGTACCTGCGCAATGTGTGAAAGACACGCATGTAAATTTGCAGGTTACAGAAAGGTATGGTGGATTGAGATGGCGCTTAGTAAGAAGCCTGTGAGAGGCATGAAGGATATTCTGCCGGAGGAGATGGAGATTCGGGATTATGTGATCGGAATCATCAAGGAGACATACGGCAAATTCGGATTCACATCCATTGAGACTCCCTGTGTGGAGAATATTGCCAACCTGACGAACAAGCAGGGCGGCGACAATGAGAAGCTGATATACAAGATATTAAAGCGTGGCGAAAAACTGAATGTGGCGGAGGCTTCCTCGGAGGAGGAAGTAGTGGACAGCGGGCTGCGCTATGACCTGACGGTGCCGCTGGTACGTTATTACTCTAACAATGCGGCAAATCTGCCCTCGCCCTTCAAAGCGCTGCAGATGGGCAGTGTATGGCGCGCGGACAACCCTCAGAGAGGGCGTTACAGGCAGTTTATGCAGTGCGACATCGATATATTGGGGGAGCCCTCCAACCTTGCGGAGATTGAGCTGATTCTGGCTACCACCACCACTTTGGGAAGGCTTGGCTTTCAAAATTTTGAGATTCGTATCAATGACAGGCAGATTTTGAAGGCTATGGCGGCATACAGCGGATTCTCGGAGGATTCCTATGACAGTGTGTTCATCACTCTGGACAAGATGGACAAGATCGGCATGGAGGGTGTTGAAGCGGAGCTGCTGGAGAAGGGCTTTGAAAAAGACTGTGTGGATAAGTATCTGGGCTTATACAGGGAGTTGAATCAGCAGGAAAACGGTGTGGCATATCTGGCGGAAACCCTTGCAGGAGTGCTGGATGCGGAGGTTGCCCGGGGGCTTCAGGAGATTATTGACAGTGTCAGCGCCACAAAGACTGCAGAATTTAAGATGGTGTTCGATGCCACGCTGGTGCGGGGCATGTCTTACTACACCGGCACTATATTTGAGATTGCCATTCCTGAATTCGGCGGCAGCTGCGGCGGAGGCGGCAGATATGACAGGATGGTGGGTAAATTCACGGGAAATGACGTTCCGGCCTGCGGTTTTTCCATCGGGTTTGAGCGCATTGTACTGCTGCTGACGGAGAGCGGCTTTAAGGTTCCCGGCAGACCGAAGAAAAAGGCTTACCTGATCGAGAAAGGCGTGGGTGGGGAAAAGTTGTGTGAGATTATCGCCAAAGCCCAGGAGGCCCGTCAGGACGGCACCCAGGTGCTGGTAGTCAGGATGAACAAGAACAAAAAGTTCCAGAAGGATCAGCTGACAGGGGAAGGCTACGAGGAATTTGAAGAATTTTACAAGGATCCGCTGAAGAAGTAAGGATTAAGGATGGAGGAAAAAATGGCAGAGTCAATGAAGGGATTGAAGAGAACAAACCGCTGTGGGGAGCTTTCTGCTACAAATGCAGGAGAGACCGTCACAGTCATGGGATGGGTGCAGAAGCAGAGGAACAAGGGGGGTATCATTTTTGTGGACCTCCGCGACCGTTCCGGCATCCTGCAGGTGATTTTTGAGGAGAGCGACTGCGGGGCGGAGAATTTCGCCAAGGCAGAAAAGCTCAGGAGCGAATTTGTCATTGCGGTTGTGGGCAGAGTGGAGAAGCGAGGGGGCGCTGTCAATGAGAACCTCGCCACCGGAGAGATTGAGGTTCGGGCTCAGCAGATACGTGTACTGGCGGAAGCAGAGACGCCGCCTTTCCCCATTGAAGCGGATTCCAAAACAAAAGAAGAGCTTCGGCTGAAATACCGTTATCTGGATCTGAGAAGGCCGGATCTGCAGCGGAATCTGATGCTGCGCAGCAGGATCACCACCACAATACGTTCCTTTTTAAGCGAAGAGGGTTTTCTGGAGATTGATCCTCCCATTTTGAATTAATCGTCTCCGGAGGGAGCCAGAGACTATCTGGTGCCCAGCCGTGTTCATCCCGGCGCATTTTATGCACTGCCTCAGTCTCCTCAGATTTTTAAGCAGCTTTTGATGTGCTCCGGATATGACCGTTATTTCCAGATTGCAAAGTGCTTCAGGGATGAGGACCTGCGTGCGGACAGGCAGCCGGAGTTTACCCAGGTGGACCTGGAGATGTCCTTTGTGGACGTGGATGATGTCATCGATGCCACCGAGAGGATGGTGGCAAAGGTATGCAGGGAGGCAATCGGCCTGAAGGTGGAGCTTCCCATCAGACGCATGACCTGGGACGAGGCCATGAACCGGTTTGGTTCGGACAAGCCGGATACCCGTTTCGGCATGGAACTTGTGGATCTGTCAGGGATAGTAAAGAACTGCGGTTTCGGAGTGTTTACCAGCGCTCTGGAGGCAGGCGGAAGCGTCAGGGGAATCAATGTCAGGGGACAGGCGGAAATGCCGAGAAAGAAGATAGATGCCCTGGTTGAATTTGCAAAAGGTTATGGAGCGAAAGGGCTTGCTTACCTCTGCGTGATGCCGGACGGCACCTATAAATCCTCCTTTGCAAAGTTTATGACGGAGGAGGAACTAAAGGCGCTGGTGGAAGCTATGGGCGGTGAGGCCGGAGATTTGCTGCTCTTTGCCGCAGACAGACTGAAGATTGTTTGGTCTGTGCTGGGAGCCCTCCGCTGTGAGCTTGCCAGGCAGCTGGAACTGATTGACAATAACAGGTTTGATTTCCTCTGGGTAACCGAGTTCCCGCAGTTTGAGTGGAGCGACGAGGAGGAGCGGTTCGTGGCAATGCACCATCCCTTTACCATGCCTATGGAGGAGGACCTGGACAGACTGGAATCCGACCCGGGCAGTGTCCGCGCAAAGGCTTATGACATCGTATTGAACGGTGTGGAGCTTGGGGGCGGCAGCGTCAGAATCTTCCAGAGTGATGTGCAGGAGAGAATGTTCAGGGCACTGGGCTTTACCGATGAGAAGGCCCACGAGCAGTTTGGGTTCCTCTTAGATGCCTTTAAGTACGGAGTTCCCCCTCATGCCGGGCTTGCTATCGGCCTGGACCGTTTTGTCATGCTGCTGGTAAGGGCGGAGAGCATCCGGGAGGTGATTGCTTTCCCCAAGGTCAAGGACGCATCCTGCCTCATGTCAGAGGCACCGGGTGCAGTGGATGAGAAGCAGCTGGAGGAGCTGTGCCTGAGCATTACCGGGAAGCCGGAGCAGCCGGACAGTTGCGGGTGATCAGGAAAGCCGTGAACAGCTGGACAAATGTGAGTTGACGTGTGATATTCCCGTGAGCAATGAGTCAAGTGCCGTGCTTGCACGAGCATTTGACGAATGCCGCGAGGATCAAAGACCCCGTTGCTTGCGGCGGGGTCTTTGATGGAGGATGCTGAGTGATGGATATAGCTATCGTAGAGGACGAGGAGGTACACAGCAGCCTGCTGCGGCAGTATATTCTGGCCTGGGCAGAGGAGAGGAGCAGAACTGTTCATGTCTTTATCTATGGTAATGCAGAGAGCTTTCTGTTCAGCCTGGAAGACGGTGCGCCGGATGCTGTATTTGCGGACATTCAGATGCCCGGAATGAATGGAATGGACATGATTCGGAAGCTGCGGGAAAAGGACAGCGAAATGCCGGTAGTGTTTACGTCAGGGCTGTCTGAATATCTCCGGGAGGGATACGAGGTGCAGGCATTGCACTATCTTATCAAGCCTATTTCGACTGAAAAGGTCTTTGAATGTATGGACAGGGTGTGCAGCCGGAAAAACACTCGGAATCTGTTTACAGTCAGAACGGAAGATGGCGTGGTCGGGCTGGACCTGCGGGAAGCAAATTGCTGTGAGGCGCAGGGGCATTATACAAGGTTTGCGATGGCGGACAGGACGGAAATCCGGGTGATGAAAAGTATTTCGGAGTTGGAGAAGGAATTGCCGGAGGAGGCATTTGTCAGGTGCCACCGTTCTTATTTATGTAATCTGAAGAATGTAAGGCAGATTGTTCAGGACAGCGTCATCTTCGACAACGGAGACTCTGCTCCGGTGAGCAGGAGGATGTACCGGGATTTAAACCGAAGATTTATAGAGTTTTACAAGGGAAGTATGAAAGGTTGAAATATGATAATTCTTTGGATAGCAGTGGGTGTTCTCGTTTTCCCGGGGCTGCTGTTTGGGGCAAAAGTCTGGATTGGGAGGCTGGTGGACCGGCGAATCAGCCACTATCAGAGCGACCTGCTGCAAAAGCACTGCGAGGAAGTGGAGAATATGTACCGGCAGACCCGTGGCTGGCGGCATGATTACCACAATCATATCCAGACCATGAAGGCCTATCTGACCATGGGAGAAATCGACAGACTGGGAAGTTATCTTGACAGGCTGGATCAGGATCTCACCACAGTGGACACTGTGATTAAGACGGGAAATGTGATGATTGACGCGGTGCTTAACAGCAAGCTGTCCCTTGCCAGAGAAAAGCAGATTACCGTGGACGCAAAGGCAATCGTCCCTGAACGGCTGGACATTTCCGAGGTCGATCTGTCGCTGATCATCGGGAATCTGATGGACAATGCCATGGAGGCATGCATGAAGATTGAGGATGAGGGACAGCGGTTTATCCGGGTCTATATTGATACAATCAAAGACCAGCTGTATATTTATGTCATGAATGCAGTGAACGGCCGGCCGGGAAAGAGGCGGGAGGAGAACCGTCAGGTCAGGTATCTCTCCACTAAGGACGAAAGAACCCATGGATTCGGGCTGATGCGGATAGACAGAGTTGTAGCGAGATGTAAAGGATATATTGACAGGCAGGATGAGGAAAATGTATTTGCGACGGAAATCCTTCTGCCATTGGTGCACGAGTGAAACCATTCGTGCATTTTTTGTTTTCAGGGCGGAAATCATGCTATGATATGCCGGACGGGTAAGGAACTGTTCCTAAGAAAAGCATGAACGGGCCTGTGGGCTGCGCGTAAAAAAGCAAGTGCGGGAATACGGACAGTGGGTCAAAAACGAGGCAGGAGGCGGATGAAAAGTGAAACATACAGAAACACAATCAGAAACACAGTATGAAAAGCACTACAATATTTTACAGAACATATGTTATTATTTCGGATACTACAGGCGCAGCATCCCGGTCTTCCTGTGGCTGTGCCTTGCGGAAATTGTTTTTGGTGCAATACAGCCCATGTTAAGTATTTATCTGCCAAAGCTGGTAGTAGATCTGGTGGTGAAGGGAGTCACCCGGCAGCGGATGTGGCTGACTTTGGGAGTATTCGGGCTGTTGTTATTAAGCATTCAGGTGGTAGAGACGGTGAGCGCGCAAGGGAAGTATCATCTCTATAATACCAAGCGAAACGATGTGCTGGCGAATCTGTTTTTAAAGAGTCTGCGGATTCCCTACCGTTATGTGGAGGAGGGGGCAGCCAAGGATCTGTACTGGAAGGCAATGGGAGTTGTCAACCGGGGAGACTGGAGCGCTTCCTATAAGATGACATACGGAGCCATTGACATCATCAAAAATGTCATCAGCTTTGTACTGTACAGCACAGTGCTTAGTTTTTTAAGTCCCTGGATGATGGTTATGCTTCTTGTGCTTTCGATGATACAGTATGCCATTAGCCTGGCAAAGATCAAATACATGGATAGATTTCGGGAAGAGGACGCGGAGTTGAACAAGAAAATGTCTTATGTTTTCTACAATGCCCTGGGCAACAGAGCGGCAGCAAAAGACGTAAGAATTTTCGGCATGTCCGAATGGCTGAATAAGGAGAAAGACTTTCTGCTGGACAGCAGCAGACGGCTGGAGAAAAGAAAGGGAATGGCAGATTACCGTTACTGGCAGCTGGGCAGCCTGCTGACTCTGGCTCGTGATATATTTGCATATGCCTATCTGCTGAAGCAGGTGTTTGACGGAGCCGTGGGTCCGGGGGAATTCGTGCTGTATTTCGGGGCTATCACCGGTTTTGCAGGCTTTCTGGGGAGTATTATGGACAGCCTGGCACAACTGCGCAGCGGCACCCGGGACACGAATTTTTACAGGGCGTACATGGAACTGCCGGAGGAGGAACTGCACAGGGGAAGCAGGCATATTTCAGAGCTGGAGCAGCCTGTATCTATAGAGTTTTGTGATGTATCCTTTTCCTATGATAACAGTGGAGAGAAAAAAATATTTGATCACTTTAACCTGAAGATCAGCGCTGGGGAAAAGCTGGCCCTGGTGGGGGTCAACGGTGCGGGAAAGACTACTTTTGTCAAGCTGCTCTGCGGCATGTATGACCCGGATGAGGGAAGCATTCTGATAGGCGGCGTAAATCGGAACGAATTTCCCAAGGCAGAGTTGTTTCAATTGTTTTCCGCCGTCTTTCAGGAGACTTTTTTGCTTCCGGTGACAGTGGCGGAAAATCTGACCTTTGAGAGCGATTACGACAGCGGGAGAGCCTGGCGGGCGCTGAAGGATGCCGGTTTGGAGGAGAAATTCCGGGAGAAGGGCATTACCATGGACACTTTTTTTGATAAGGATATAGATGAGAACGGGGTGGAATTGTCGGGTGGGGAGACCCAAAGGTTCCTGCTGGCCAGAGCTCTGTACAAGGACGCTCCCGTGCTGGTGCTGGATGAGCCCACAGCAGCCCTTGACCCCATTGCGGAGTCAGAGATTTATGATAGCTATGCCCGGTATACCGGAGGGAAGACGGCGATCTTTATTTCCCACAGGCTTGCCAGTACACGGTTTTCGAACCGGATCGTGCTGTTGGGAGAAGGCGGCATCCTGGAGGAGGGAAGCCACCAGGAGCTGATGGATCTAAAAGGGGTCTATGCGGAAATGTTTGAGGTGCAGAGTCGTTATTATGCCAGGGATAGGCTGGAAAAGGAGGTATTTTAGGCATGCAGGAGGAATCAAAGCTTTTGGAAAAGCTGTCGTTTCGGCAGAATCTGGACAATGTACGGCGTGTGATGAAGCTTCTTATGAGCCTGGATCGTTTTTATGTACCTCTGAACGTGGTCTCTGTCCTTTTGGGAGCAGGTCTGTCTTATGGAGGAATGCTGCTGTCGGCCTATGTGCTCAATCAGATTTCGGTTGGATTTGTGTTTTCGCAGTTGCTGGGACAGGTTATTTTCGGAGTGGTACTTTTAAGTCTGGGAAGGTCGGCGGAAAATATTCTGAACCGACGGATAGACATCAGGAGCCAAATGCTCTCGGAAAAATATCAGGCGCTGCAGCAGGAGAAGATCATGCAGCTGGATTTTTCCATGCTGGACAGTCCCAGGCTGAAGGAGATACAGGAGCGAATCCGAATGGACAACAACTGGGGTGCCGGCATTTTCAGCATGTTCTGGCAGGGGAAGGACGTGCTGGGCAATCTGGTTGAGGTGGTGGCAGCGGTAATCATCGGCGCTCCTATGTTTGCCTGGTTTCAGAAGGAGGATCTGGGCTGGACTGCCGCCATTCTGCTTCTGCTGTGCCTGTGCCTTGGAATCTGTATGAAGCTGCTCCGGCATTTCCGGAATATGTGTCATTACATGATGTTCCATGTTCCTGATCGGGAGGAAAAGAAGTTCCTGTGGAATTATGTATGGGACTTTGCCTATGGTTCCTGGCACTACCGCTATGGAAACGGCAAGGATGTGAGAATATACAACAGTTATGAGGTGATGAAGCGCTGGACCTATGACAAGCTGCAGACCAAAGAATATACGGATTTCTGCATGAAGCGCCCCGCAATCGGAAAGGGCTGCAGCATCGGCGTCTGGTCAGCCATGTATGTGTTGTCCACCATAGGAGCTTACTTCATTGTGGCCCTTGCTGCCCTGAACGGAAATATGCCGGTGGGCTCCCTGATTCTGTATAGCGGATGTCTTGCCAACATTCTGAACCAGACGGTAAACACTGTGGTTGGGTGTTTTGATGTCAGTCTGACGGCGAAAAAGCAAGTTGGAGTTCTGGAACTGCTGGAACTGTCAGATGAGATGTACAAGGGCTCTCTGCCCATGGAGAAGAGAAGCGACAACGAATACCACATTGAATTTCGGAACGTTTCCTTTAAATATCCGGGGAGTGAGGAGTATGCGCTGAAAAATTTCTCGCTGGAGCTGCGGGTGGGAGAGAAGCTTGCCATTGTGGGCAGAAACGGCTCAGGGAAGACCACCATGATCAAGCTGCTCTGCAGGCTGTATGACCCGGATGAGGGTGAAATTCTGATCAACGGCGTGGATATTAAAAAGTTTCGCCATGATGAGTATTCCCGGCTTTTTTCCGTGGTATTTCAGGACTATGTGCTCTTTTCTCTGATGCTGGCGGAGAACATTGCCGCGGACAAGGATTATGACGCGGAGAAGGTGCGCCGCTGTCTTACGGATGCAGGTTTCGGGAAACGGCTGGCCGAGATGGGCGAGAAGGGTATTGAGAGCTTCCTGTATAAGGACTACACGGATGAGGGAATTGAGATCAGCGGCGGGGAGGCCCAGAAGCTGGCCATAGCCAGGGCAATTTACAAGGAAGCGCCCTTTGTGCTTCTGGACGAGCCCACAGCGGCCCTGGATCCCATTGCGGAGGCAGAAATATACAGTAATTTTGACAAGATTGCCGGGGAGAAAACTGCCATCTACATCAGCCACAGGCTATCTTCCTGCCGGTTCTGCGACAAGATCGCCGTGTTTGACCACGGGGAGCTGGTACAGACGGGAAGCCACGAGGAGCTGCTGGCGGATGGGGAGGGAGTCTATGCCGCCCTCTGGAATGCCCAGGCGAAGTACTACGAATTGTAATGCAACGCAAGATTCAGCCTGAAATACGCTCCATGAAATCTTCCATGTTTTCTGCTTTGGCGGCGTGCTTCAGCCATGTGCGCAGGGTGGATTCATCCCTCTGCGCCGTGATCTCTTCCCGTAAGGGTGACGGTATTTCGCCCAGGTCGCCAAGCAGGTCAAGAATACCCTTTGTAAGGCCTGATGTAATGCCCTCCGCAAGCCCCTCTTTCCGAAGCCGTGCTTCAATCTCAAAACTCTTCATATAGGCCAGTCCTACCTTTCCGTCCTTCTTTACTGCTGTTACCATCTCATGCAGTTTCTGCAGAACCTCTGTTTCGGCGTTCTCTATGAAAGAATGCTCCATGTAGCGCAAAAGCTGCCGCAAGTCTTTCGGTGGATTTCCTTCCGTTCCTTTTGTGTAGAGGAAAATTGTTCTTGCTCCGTCCTCATAGAGTAACTCCGGCATTTCTATACAGCAATTTTTTACGGTGTATACCATCCGGTCACAGCCGAAAGGGTCATATGTATGTGCTCTTTTCGGGAGAGAGGAGATGTCATCCTTATTGCTGTTGTTGTCAGGCTCCATGTCAAAGAGTTCCCCGTCCTCCTCATCCAGATACACGTCCATCCGGATACCATGTCTGTCTGTGTCTTCTCCCTGAAGGAAGCGCTGCGGTATTACCGTGATCTTTCCCAGCTTCCTGTGCAGGATGCATTCCAGAATGCAGCGTGCGGCGGGCTCTCCGTAGATCTTATGGCTGGTCAGGCTGTTTGCCAGAAAGTCGTCCACCAGGTTCAGTTCTTCCAATTGTCTCATGTGTTCCTCCTGTTCTCATAGTGCATGAAAGCAGGAGCTAATCTGTTCCACTTTGTTTCAATACACTATGCCTTTAAAAATTTGTTGGAATAAAAGCATAGATTGCATTGAATCATAAGGGAGATTTCCCATGAGAAGCGAATAGTATCGCTTATAACGGCAGGATGCCGTCAGATGCGGACTGTTTTGTAAAATGCGCCGGACATATCCGGACGAAACAAAATCCGTCAAAGAATATATGCTTTGTGCTGATTATAGCAAGGGAGGCGTATGGGTGTCAAGCGGAAAAAGAAGCTGATAATCTTGACAAACAGGGGAAATTATCTGATAATAGCGGTGTTGCAGTTGTACAGGAGGGCCGCGAGAAGGAATGAATATTTACCTTTTGAATATAGAGGAACTGATACAGGGGGATGCCGGCCTCCGGGCTGATTCCATGCTGCATAAGGTGGACGAAGCCAGACGGGAGAAGGTGCGGTCGGCAAAAACGAATCAGGGAAAGGCGGCAGAACTGGGTGCAGGGCGGCGGCGGCAGAAGGCAGTACAGGATTGGAAGAGGGAC
>JAIDME010000491.1 GCA_029050705.1 Acetatifactor sp. | reverse complement strand
CCCTTGTATCATCCGAAAATATGGCGATGGAATCCGGCAGCTTATCTATGTTTTCTTTCAACACCGGGTGAGTGCCCTTCTCCATGGGGGAATTCCCTGCCCGCCAGGGCTCGCCGTACAACAGCTTCTCCCCCGGTCCAAACTCCGCGTCCAGTTCCCTTCGAATACGATTCATCAGCTCCGTGGTAAGCAATCCCATCAAATCAAAGCGGAAGCCGTCTATGTGATATTCTCTGGCCCAGTAGAGTACGGAGTCGGCAATATAGTTATCCACCATGGCGCGTCCCGCTGCTATATCGTTTCCGCAGGCCGAGCCATCTGACAGCTCTCCGTTCTCCCATCTTCTGCAGTAATATCCCGGGACAGTCCGCTCAAACCAGGAGTCCTTCTCATACATGTGGTTGTATACTACATCCATTATCACCCGGATTCCCGCCCGGTGAAGAGCCTGAATCATTTCTTTGCACTCCCGGATGCGCACAGTGCCGTCGGTCACATCCGTGGCAAAAGAACCCTCCGGTACATTGAAATTCACCGGGTCATAGCCCCAGTTAAACTGCCTGTCATCTCCCGCCTCGTCCAGCCACCCGAAATCAAAAATAGGAAGCAGATGAACATGAGTCACGCCGAGCTGCCGCAAATATGTGATACCGGCAGCTGCCTGCCCCGGCTCCTCTCCTTTGCCCGGAAAGGTAAATGCTTTATATTTTCCCCTGAATTGTTTCGGGATCCCGCAGTCAGGGTCATAGGAGAAATCCTTCACATGCAGTTCATAAATAACTGTCTCCTCCTTTGCCTCAGGCGGCGTATCCTGCCTAAAACCTTCCGGATTTGTCCGATCCAAATCCACCACCATGCTGCGCCGGCCGTTACAGCCGCAGGCCCTTGCATAAGGGTCAGCGCTCTGCACCGTTTTACCTTCCGTCCGGACACGATAATCATAGTAGGTTCCATGCAGACTCTTCGAAAAATCCAGCTGCCAGACTCCCCGTTCTCCTCTTTTCATGGGAAAGATTGATTCCTCCCCCTTCTCCCCGTAGAGGCACAACTCTACACTCTCCGCAAGAGGGGCCCAAAGCTTGAACACCGTCTCCTTCTCCCCGCAGACAGATCCCAAATCCTGTCCTGTATACTCGTACTGCTCATCAAATTCTCTGGTATATATAAACATGGCACCATCAACTTTCGTTAAGTTTCGTTTTATGAATCCTACCACATGTTTCAGGACACGTCAATGAGGCTTTTTCGGTTTCGAAACTACTGCGGAAAGCTTTTCGCACAGGAAGTTCTCCAATGCCCTGTCAGTCCATAATAATACCGGGGCCACGCCTGCGCAGCCCCGGTAATGTTTAGTAAATTTACAGTGCAGCTTTGATAGCCGCCAGCAGTTCCCCGTAGTCATCAAACGCGGGAAGTTCAGGATAATCCGCTTTGATCTTGTCCGTGCTCCTGAACAGGAATCCTGCCTTGCTTGCCTGGATCATAGCCAGATCATTGTAGCTGTCCCCGCTGGCGATTGTATCGTAGCCGATGGACTGCAGTGCCCGCACTGTGGTCAGCTTTGAATTTTCAATCCGCATCTTAAAGCCTGTAATCTCACCATTCTCCGCCACCTCCAGAGAGTTGCAGAATATGGTAGGCCAGCCCAGCTTCTCCATAAGCGGCGAAGCAAACTGTGTAAAAGTATCGCTGATAATAACGACCTGGGTAATACTTCTCAGCTCATCCAGAAATTCCTTTGCGCCCGTCAGAGGCCGAATGGTGGCGATAGTGTCCTGAATCTCCTTCAGCCCCAGTCCATGTTCCTTTAAAATACCGATGCGCCACCGCATCAGCTTATCATAATCCGGCTCGTCCCGAGTGGTCCTCCTCAGTTCCGGAATGCCGCTTGCCTCCGCAAAAGCAATCCAGATCTCAGGCACCAGCACTCCCTCCAAATCCAGACACACTATATTCATACTGTCATCCTCCTGTCTCCTGTAATCATGAAGAACGCTGCTGAGCCTTTGCAATATCTTCCCTCATATCCAGGACTGCCGCTCTGGAAGCATCTGCATATGCTTCCGGCCCGTACTTTGCGTATTGCTCCTGCTGATATGCCGCAATGATTCCCCTTGAGGAGCTGATAATGGCCCCCAGCCCGTCCTCGTTAAAGAAGTGCTTCAGATCGGCACCCTTCCCGCCCTGAGCGCCATATCCCGGCACCAGGATGAACGCCTTCGGCATCACCTTTCTCAAAATCCTTCCCTGCTCGGGGTAAGTGGCTCCCACCACTGCTCCCACATAGCTGTAATCTCCGCTCTCCGGCATACACTCAGCGCCCCAGGCCGCCACCTGCTCCCCTACATGCTCGTACAGGGGTCTGCCATCAATCAGCCTGTCCTGAAACTCTCCGCTGCTGGGATTTGATGTCTTCACCAGAACAAAAATACCCTTTTTCTCCTGAGCGCATATTTTGGTAAAGGGCTTCACACCGTCGGAACCCAGATAAGGATTCACGGTCACAAAGTCCTCGTCAAAGCCTGCACAGATATTATTTCCCACCTGAACCCTGCCCAGGTGCCCAACAGCGTAAGCCTCTGACGTGGAACCAATGTCTCCCCTTTTGACATCACCGATGACTACCAGGCCCTTTTCCCTGCAATAATCCACAGTCTTCTTAAATGCAATCATACCCGGAATGCCGAACTGCTCATACATGGCAACCTGAGGCTTCACTGCGGGAATCAGGTCATACACTGCGTCCACAATTCCCTTATTATACTGCCAGACCGCCTCCGCCGCACCTTCCAGGGTCTCGCCATATTCCCCGAAAGCCTTCTGCTTTATATGCTCCGGCACATATTTCAACATGGGGTCCAGCCCCACCACAATCGGAGCGTTTGTCTCCCGAATTTTTGCAATCAATTTATTTATCATACTAAAACTCCATTCAGCTGCTCTGCATATTTTTTGATATTGGATGCATTGACATACTTTTTCTGGCTGTCACCGTTCACTACCACCAGTGTCGGTGCCTGCATCACCCCGTAACGGCCTGCCAGCTCTATATTTTCTTCTGCGTCAATGGCCACATAATGCACACCCTTCAGATATTCTTTTGCCAGCTTACAGTTAGGGCATGTCTTCGTGGTAAACAGATATCTGACATCCCTGGGCTGCTCCACCTCCACCCGGGGCTCCTCCGCAAAATTAGACAGCGTGACAATACTTCTTGTAGGACGCTTCAGAACAGAATTCTCAATGTCATACTCTGTGCGGTTTGCATATTCCTGCAGCTTGCCGTCGTTCCAGTTCTGCACAGGACGGTAGTAGCCTGTGATACGGCTGTAAACCTCCGTCCCCTCCCCGCAGTGAGGGCAGGTCTTCACCTCTCCCGCAAGATAACCGTGGGTCTTGCAGATGGAGTAAGTAGGAGACAAAGTATAGTAAGGCAGCCTGTAGTTCTCGGCAATCTTGCGCACCAGAGAAGCAGCCGCTTTCCAGTCAGGAAGCTTCTCACCCAGAAAGGCATGAAACACCGTTCCGGAAGTGTACAGAGTCTGCAGCTCATCCTGAATATCCAGCGCATCAAAAATGTCAGTGGTATAATCCACAGGCAAATGAGAGGAATTGGTGTAATATGGCGTATCCCCCGGCTTTCCTGCCGTCTTTATCGCCGGCCAGCGCTTCTTGTCATGCTTCGCCAGACGGTAGGTGGTACTCTCCGCAGGAGTGGCCTCCAGATTGTACAGATCACCGTACTGCTCCTGATAATCGGAGAGACGGCTGCGCATATGGTTCAACACCTTTTTTGCAAACTCCTGAGTCTTTGGGCTGGTCATGTCATCCCGAAGCCAGTTGGCGTTCAGCCCCACCTCGTTCATGCCGATAAGCCCGATGGTGGAAAAATGATTTTCAAAGGACCCCAGATAACGCCTGGTATACGGATACAGCCCCTCATCAAGCAGCTTGGAGATGACTCCCCTCTTGATCTTCAGAGAACGGGCCGCCACATCCATCATATGATTAAGCCTTGTGAAAAAATCATCCTCATCAGAGGACAGATATGCGATTCTTGGCAGATTGATGGTGACAACGCCCACGCTGCCCGTACTCTCACCGGAGCCGAAAAATCCGCCCGTCTTTTTCCTGAGTTCCCTCAGGTCAAGACGAAGACGACAGCACATGCTCCGCACATCGCCGGGCTGCATATCCGAGTTAATATAATTGGAAAAATACGGTGTTCCGTACTTTGCCGTCATCTCAAACAAAAGCCGGTTATTCTCTGTGTCGGACCAGTCAAAATCCCTTGTGATGGAATAGGTGGGAATGGGATACTGGAACCCTCTGCCATTGGCATCACCCTCAATCATGGTCTCAATAAACGCCCTGTTGACCATGTCCATCTCCGGCTTGCAGTCCTTATATTTAAAGTTCATCTCCCGGCCGCCCACAATCGCCGGCAGCTCTGCCAGATCATCAGGCACCGTCCAGTCCAGAGTAATGTTGGAGAAGGGAGCCTGAGTGCCCCAGCGGCTGGGCGTATTCACGCCGTAAACAAAAGCCTCAATGCACTTTTTTACCTCGCCATAGCCCAGATTGTCCACCTTGACAAAAGGCGCAAGATAAGTATCAAAAGAGGAAAACGCCTGAGCGCCCGCCCACTCATTCTGCATGATTCCCAGGAAATTGACCATCTGGTTGCAGAGCACGGAAAGATGTCTTGCCGGAGCAGAAGTAATCTTGCCCGTGATTCCTCCCAGCCCTTCCTGAATCAACTGCTTCAGAGACCAGCCTGCACAATATCCGGTGAGCATGGAAAGGTCATGGATATGAATGTCCGCATTCCTGTGTGCCTCGGCAATCTCTTCGTCGTAAATCTCTGACAGCCAGTAATTGGCGGTAACGGCACCGGAGTTGCTTAAGATCAGTCCGCCGACTGAATAGGTAACGGTAGAATTCTCCTTGACCCGCCAGTCCTCCACCTTTACATAACCGTTCACAACCTCTTTGTAATCCAGAATTGTGGAGGTCATAGTACGCATTTTCTCCCGCTGTTTGCGGTACAGGATGTATGCCTTTGCCACTTCCTCGTAACCGGCCTGTCCCAGAACACGTTCTACACTGTCCTGAATATCCTCTACATGGACTCCGTCATCCTTTACTTTACCCTGGAAATCAGCCGTCACACGCAATGCAAGTAAATCAATAATGTCGTTTGTATAGCTCATCTGTGTGGCATGAAAAGCTTTCATAATGGCATCGTTAATTTTTGTAAGCGTAAAGTCAGCTCTTTCTCCGTTTCTCTTAATAACCTGCATACAAAACCTCCCTGCATATCCTTGCGGCAAAACCGCGCTGTATCAATTATAGCATTATTTAGATGGCAAGTCAACGAGAGATACAAGATATGGTGGTACATTTTTTTACAAAGCGGAATATATTGTATCTTTCTGCACAAAATAAATAAATAATTCAAACAAAACAATCAACGTCACCGCCGTTTTAATATTCAGGAATACTAAAGAAGAAAGGAAGGCACCATCTACAACTGCGAGAAGACATTATAAATACGGTGCCCACCTTTGACAGCAGCACCGTAAATCATCTCATAGAATATGCAGAATTTCTGCAGGCAAGACTATCTCTCTGACAGGAAGCTTTACTCCTCCCGGCCGGATTATCTCGTCGAAAGGAAATCATACTCCCTGCGGGCCTGCTGGTCGTCAGGATAGTTTTTTAAATAATTGTTGATCAGCACGTAAGCACGCTCATATTCTCCCAAATACTCATATGCCGCAATTTCATTGAAAGACAGCGCCTGCATCATGGTACTGTTCTCAAGCTGCATTCCCGCCTGAAACGCTTCCAGCGCCTTGGCATACTCCCCCTTTGCCATCTCGCAAAGTCCCAGCTGGTTATAAACTTCCGCATTCGCCTCATATTGTCCAAGGTAGCTGGTGTAAACGCTGGCCGCATAATTGTAATCCCCTGTAGCTTCATAGGCACGCCCCAGATAGAGATAGCTTTCAGCGCTGCCCTCTCCTCTGGCTTCCTCCAGCGCAAGACATGCCTTCTGATATTCTCCCTGATAGTAATAAATGCGCCCTCTGGAGAAATTGCTCATTTTCTTGTCTCCGGCGGCAAGAGCTGTCTGCAGGTACTCCTGTCCATCCTCCTTGTAGCCGAAATATGCCAGTATCTCATAAATTTCTATCAGTCTGTCATAATTTCTGGCATCCATGGAAAGAACTTTGTCAAAGTCCTCTTTTGCCCCCTGAAAATTTCCCAGATTCATCCGCACATTCCCCCGCAGGAAATACGCATCCTCCTCATCAGGCCGCAGCGCCAGAATAGCATTATAGGCATCCTCCGCCTCACTGTACCGGCCATCCTTGGTATAGGCGGCAGCGAGATAGTAATTGGTGTCAAAATCTATATTCTGCACAAAGCCGTTGCTGTAGGCAAGTGAGCGCAAAAAGGCTTCCGCTGCCTGACCGTAGTCCGTAAGCCCCATGTAGGCGATCCCTCTGGAGCGTTCAATCAGCCTCAGGTTCTCACCCGCTTCCTCCGCCGCTGCCAGTTCCTCCAGCGCACCCTCATAATCGAGATTCTGTATCATCTGCGTGGCATTGGCCGTTCTCTCTCCGACTCCCCCGCAGCCCGTCAAAAG
Source organism: Acetatifactor sp. (assembly GCA_029050705.1). Lineage (GTDB taxonomy): Bacteria > Bacillota > Clostridia > Lachnospirales > Lachnospiraceae > Acetatifactor. Next base: position 28,660 of record JAIDME010000491.1, on the reverse strand, counting down.
ACAGAGTATACAAAAGCCCGCGGCTGTACATATGCACTTCTTTCGTATTTTCCCCTGAGCCATTTCGAGTAATCTCCGCCTTTCAGGCTTCGTCCAGTTTTGAGGTACAATGAGGACATCTTGTGGCCTCGATCGCAATTTCACTCATACAGAAAGGACATTTTTTCGTAGTGGGCGCCTTAGGCTTCTCTTCCTCCTTGTGGCTCAGCTTATCGCCCACCTTATTGATCAGTTTGATCATCAGGAAAATCACCAGCGCCGTGATCAGGAAATTAATAACGGCCGTAATAAAATTCCCGTAATTGAGTACAGGAGCGTCCTCACCCTTACCCAGAGTCAATGTCAGGAAACTGAAATCCGTCCCGCCGAAAATTGCAAGAATGGGGGTCAGTATATCCTGGTTCAGCGAGGTCACAATAGAGGTAAACGCGCCTCCTACGATCACGCCCACTGCCATATCCATCACATTGCCCCGGGTAATAAACTTCTTAAATTCCGCAATAAAACCCTTTTCTTTTCCCTTTCCCTTACTCATATGCAGCTTGTCCTTTCTTTTATCGATCAGTCACCTTACCATCATGTTACTTTTGTGTCGCCATGCCATCATTATATCAAAGCTGGCAAATAAAGCAACTTTTTTCGCTGTAAAATCCTTTCCACCGCACAAGAGGAAGTGTTATAATATAGCCAAGTAAATTTTGGGGGAGGAAATCATGACTTACGATGAAAGACTTACGAAAATTGTACCACATGAAAGACAGTTCCGGTTTCAGCAGCTTGAATTCTATGCGTTTATACACTTCACCGTAAATACCTTTACGGACAGGGAATGGGGCGACGGTTCGGAAAGTCCGTTAATCTTCACTCCCGAAAGACTTGATCCGGAACAATGGGTAAAAGCTGTAAAATCTGCCGGAATGAGAGGCCTGATCCTCACCTGCAAGCACCATGACGGCTTCTGCCTGTGGCCCAGCAGGTTTACAGAACACACTGTTGCGGCTTCGACCTGGAAAGACGGGCGTGGGGATGTTGTAAGGGAAACTGCTTCAGCCTGCAAAAAACACGGAATAAAATTCGGCGTCTATCTCTCCCCATGGGACAGAAACTGCTCTCTTTACGGTCAGGGCAGGGCTTACGATGATTTTTTTGTGGGACAGCTTACCGAGCTGCTGACAGATTACGGTGAGATCTTTTCCGTATGGCTTGACGGCGCATGCGGCGAGGGTCCCAACGGCAAAAAACAATATTATGATTGGGAAAGGTACTACAGCGTAATACGAACGCTTCAGCCGAACGCCTGTATTTCCGTATGCGGCCCCGATATACGCTGGTGCGGAAACGAAGCGGGGCACACCCGCGTTTCGGAATGGAGCGTTGTTCCCGAAAGAGCAAAGGACAGCGAGATCATTTCGGAAAAGAGCCAGCACAGCGATGATGCGGAATTCCGTCAGCGAAAGGTTGACGCAAGGGACAGCGATCTTGGAAGCCGCGCCGTATTGGAAAGCGAGAATAAGCTGATATGGTATCCCGCAGAGGTAAACACCTCTATCCGTCCGGGCTGGTTCTGGCATGAGAGCGAAGATGACAGAGTACGCAGCCTGGAGGAGCTTGTGCATATCTACAACCATTCCGTGGGCGGCAACGCAACGTTTTTGCTGAATATCCCGCCGACCCGCGACGGCCTGTTTCACGAAAATGATGTAAAACGGCTTGCGGAGCTTGGAGAATATATCCGGAATACGTTCCGTACCAATCTTCTGGAAAATGCGGTTCTCTCGTCCGACAGCGGCAATATTGAGGCTGCAAGAACTGACGACTACAGAGAATATTATATTTCCTCAAAGGACAGAACCACCGCCGAAATTATCGCGGAATGGAGCAGTCCCGTCACAGTGGGTTGCATTGTTTTAAAGGAAAATATTCTTTGCAGCCAGCGGGTGGAGAGCTTTATCGTTGAAGCGGAGTTTGACGGCGGATTTACTGAAGTTTACCGGGGAACCGTCATAGGCTACAAGCGTATCGTTCCCCTGAAAAATGTGGTCACAAAGCGCATCAGAATAAAGATCACCGACTCCAGAACCGAGCCTACACTTGCGTTTCTGGGAATATATGAAGGGAACGAGGAATAAAAACAGCTTTCATTCCTGCTGCCATCTGCATCACCGGAGACTTGCCCGGCTTTTCCCGGCTGTGATATAATGCCTATTAACAAGTCAAATTACAACTTCAAATGAAAGAGGTACATATAATATGACAAAACAGGATATTTCCGAAATCAAAAAGCTGCTCACCCAGAAGAACTGCTCCATCACCCGCATCTGCGGCTGTTATGTGGACGGCGAGAAGAATAAAAAAACAGAATTGAAGCAGGCCTTTCTGGCACTGCCGGAGGAGGAGATGTTCAAATACTTTGAGATTCTGCGCAAGACACTGTCCGGCACTCTGGGCAAGAATCTGCTGACTCTGGAATTCCCCTTAAACAGCGAGGCGGAAGGCGGCACCCAGGAGTTCCTGCTGCGTCTTAGGGACAGCAAACTTAAGGATGACGCTCTGCTGGAGGAATTTTACGACAGGATTATCGCCAACTATGAATTTGTAGGCAATTACCTGATCCTGGTGGTGCACGACGTCTATGACGTGCCCGGGCGCACCAGGGACGGAATCGAAATGGAGGATGCCTCCGACGAAATCTATGAATATCTGCTGACATGTATCTGCCCTGTGGAACTCTCCAAGCCGGGACTGTCCTACGACGCGGCGGAAAACACCTTCCGAAACCGCATCCGAGACTGGGTGGTGGGACTTCCGGATGCAGGTTTCCTCTTCCCGGCGTTCACGGATCGCAGCTGTGACCTCCACAGCACTCTCTACTACTCCAAAGACTCCGAGGAGCTGAAAGACGGATTTGTAAGTGAGATCTTAGGCTGCCCTCTGCCCCTGTCCGCAGGCATTCAGAAAGAAACCTTCCAGACTCTGATTGAGGAAACTCTGGGAGAGGACTGTGACATTGAAATTGTTAAAAATATCCATGACAAGCTTGCCGAAATGGCTGAGGAGCACAAGGAGGAACCGGAACCCCTTGTACTGGACAGAAAAGAAGTAAAAACCATACTTGCGGACAGCGGCGTTTCCAATGAGAAGCTGGAAGCTTTTGATATGCGCTACGATGAGACCGCAGGAGAAACCGGCTCGCTGCTTGCCAGCAATGTTATGAACACACGAACCTTCGAGGTCAAGACTCCCGATGTTGTCATCAAGGTCAGCCCTGACCGCACCGATCTCATCGAAACCCGCAGCATAGGCGGCCAGCAGTGCCTTGTCATCCGCCTGGACGGCGGCGTTGTAGTCAACGGCATCACTGTCCGCCCGGGGATTGCGGAAGAAGATAATGAGTAGTGCGGAAAGAGCCGTGCAGCCGATTGTTCTGCCATAGAAAATGCCGAGCCAACTCGTTGGCCCGGCATTTTCATCGGCAAAATATGTCACCCATATCCTCACAGTTCCTCTGTCAGTTCACAGATCTCATCAATCATGGAACCGATGGTTTCAATGGTATCCAGCAGAGGCGCGTCCGTTGTGATGTCAATTCCCGCCAGAGCAGCAAGCCCCACAGGATCCAGGGTACTCCCTGCGGCCAGCACCTTCTTCCAGTCCTCCGCAACGGCTTCCCCTTCTGTCTCCAGGCGCTTGCAGACCTGAGTGGCAACGGTAAGTCCCGCGCTGTAGGTGTAGGAATACAGTCCCATGTAGTAATGGGGCTGGCGCATCCATGTCAGCTCCGCACCTTCATTTATCTCCACTGCATCACCCCAGAATTTTTCCAGAGTGCTGCGCATGATACCGCTCAGCTGCTCCGCCTGAACACTCTCACCGGCATCCACCAGCTTGTAAACCTCTCTCTGGTAAGCCGCCTCCAGAAGATGAGTCACGAAATTGTGATAATAGGTGTTGCTCACCATGCAGGACAGCACCCAGCGCTTAAAGCGCTTATCCTCGCTGGTCTTCATCAGATAATGTGCCATCAGCAGTTCGTTCATGGTGGACGGCGCTTCCACGAAATAGGTGGACACATTTGTGTCAAAAATGGACTGGGTGCTGTTGCAGATTTTGAAATGACCTGCATGTCCCAGTTCATGAGCCAGGGTAAACACATCCGACATCTTGTTGTTCCAGGTCATCAGTATGTAGGAATGACTGCCATAAGGGCTGGCACAGAAACCACCTGTGGATTTTCCCTTGTTCTGCGCAAAGTCTACCCACCGATCGCGGTATGCCGTGCGCACCATCTCCACATAATCCCCGCCCAGAACGGCAAGTCCCTTTTCTATGTATTCCCTTGATTTCTCAATGGTAACCTCCGGCGTATAACCGGGATCCACCGGCAGCTTCAGATCCGCAAAGGTCATCTTGTCCAAATGGTGCACCTTCTGAATCAGCTTCGCATACTTTCTCATATGAGGAGCAAGCTTTTCCGTGATCAGATCGATCTGGCGGTCATAAAGCTCCCTGCTCACCTTCTGTTCAAAGAGCAGATAGTCAAATACAGAGTCAAAGCCCCTGAGCTTCGCCAGCACTTTTTCCGTCTGCACATTGGCATTGTAGGCCGTTGCCGTCACATTCTCATACTCTCTGATCTTTTGCGAAAAAGCAGCAAATGCGGCCCGGCGCACCGCCGTGTCCGGCTCATACTCGTAATCGTCCTCAAACAGGGTATAGCCCAGAGGATACTCCTTTCCGTTCACGGTAAAGGGGGCAAATTTAATGTCCGCAAGCTTGGTAATATTATAAATCTCATAGGGCGTTCCGTAGATGCTGCGTCCCAGCGCAGACATCACCCGTTCCGCCTCCGGATGAAGCCTGTGGGCTTTGTCCCGCAGAACATCCTGCAGATAATATTTGTTGCCGCTGCTGATCGTGATGGTGCTCCTGATAACCTCGTCCGGCTGCTCCATGAGTTCGCTGCGCACAAAGCTTAAGCTGCTGTTGATCTCGTCCCCCATACGGCTTATTTTCCCCATGCGCTGCTGGTTGTAATTGTCATAATAATCCACTTCCACCGCCAGGTTACAGTAATTTCCCACCAGAGTCATCAACTCCTCCAGCCTGCGGTACTCGGTGACACAAGCCTCAATCCGCTCCGGAGTGTCCAGTTTCCCCTTATAGGTCTCCACAATATGCTTTGCCAGCCGCTTTACTTCCTCCACATCCCGGAACATGTCCTCCTCAGAAGCATATATCTGCGACAAGTCCCATGTCAGCTCCTCCGGTATGTCTTTCCTGTCCTTCAGTTCCTCTGCCATTTATTTCTGCACTCCCTTCTTATGCTTATAAACTTGAATTCTGCATTTGTAGAATCATTATACCACAGCATTGGCCATTCTGCACTTGTATTCTGAAAAATGGCTGGCGCAAACAAGCCGGTTATGCTACAATAATTGTAGTTGCCGACATCTGAATGACATTAGGCTCTTAAGCGGCTACCGCTGCCCTTGTAAAGGGAGGAATCATTTTCATGGTACATCTATGGCCACATTTGAGAGAACAGATAGATTCTAAAAAACCTCCTGAAGAAATCTATATGATTTTGCAATCTGTAACGGATTCCAGACATACTGCTTACTTTTCAAAGAGTGAGTTTTGCGGGCGGGTTAATCCTCTTAATTTCAGGATTATTCCTACTCCCATACCATATATCAGAAATGATTATGCGCCCGTATTAACAGGTAATCTGACAGAAAAGGGAGGCGGAACTGCCATTGAAGTAACACTCCAAATGCATACAGATACATGTATATTCCTGACTATTTGGAATGTCATAACCTGTTTCATTGTTCTATTTACAATTCTGGCTGTTTTTACGGGAAATCTGGAAGAAAAAATGTTTATTATGGTGCCAATTGCTTTTACTATTGGAGGTCAGGTACTCCCAAGATGCTGCTTTTATGGCTCGGCGAAAAAAGCTCTTAAGAGGCTGAAGGAGCTGCTCTGTTAGCGGGAAAGTTTTCCGAAGGAGCGACGACGTTATATACATATACTCAGGGAGGAATCATCTTGCATCGGATTGGATTCATTTCGGACACACACGGTCTGCTCAGGCCGGAGGTTACAGAGATACTGCAGACCTGCGATGTTATTTTCCACGCCGGAGACATTGACAGGCAGGATATTCTGGACAAATTAAAAACACTGAAGCCGCTGTATGTTGTGCGCGGAAATGCAGACAAGGAGTGGGCAAAAAGCCTGCCTGTGGAATTAACAGTGGAATTATTCGGACACAGGTTCTATATGATTCACAATAAAAAAGAGATTTCCGCAGAAGCCGATAAGGCAGACTTTATCGTTTACGGTCATTCCCACAAATACTCCCACGAGGAAAAGGGCGGACAGATTTGGCTGAATCCCGGCAGCTGCGGCAAACGCCGCTTTACCTTGCCCATCACCATGGCTCTGGTCGAAATAGAAGAAGACGGCCGGTGCCGGATTGTCAGAAAGGATATTGCCGGTGAAAAGGGCGTTTCCTTCAATGACGGTTCGATAGACCGGGCCGCCGCTGTCAGGGCAGTGATAAAGGAATTCGACAGGGGCCGCCCCCTGGAAGACATTGCGTCAAAATGCGGAATCTCATATGAACTGACTGAACAGATCTGCCGCATGTACTCAACTCATCCGGGAATTGATGTGGATGGCATTCTCAACCGCATTACGAAATAATTAAAGGCCGGAAAGGAAAAACAACTATGAATGATCATGACTATCTGATAGACGAAATCATAAACCATCTGGACAGCGAGACAGGTCTCGGTGCTGTGCGCATGAGCGTCGGCATGGATGAAACTCAGGAAGAACACATCAAAACAGACCATAAATGCTGCCATGTATATGGACGCCCCGCAAATGAGATTGTGGGACTTCTGGATATGTACTCTGATACCGGAATAGAGGTTTTAAGGGAGCCATAAAAACTTGCAAACCCGCAACAGGCAATCATATAGTTTTCCTGTCAAACCATATAAGCGGCTTCCAGCCTGTCATATTCCTCATCCGTAATTTCCAGGATCCCGCCATGGCGCTTTTTTGTCTTGCCCATGTCATATTGCTCCGGCGCCAGTATTCTGAAATCCCCGGAACTCAAATCTTTAGTCACCAGCGGCAGATAGCCCTTTCCTGCCGCAAACTGATCTGCGATCAGACACCATTCCCCATCGGGAAGCAGATAACCTTCCGGCCCCTCCACTCCATCCAATGCATCCAGCGTGGGCGACTCTATCCGGGTAAACTCCCCCAGCAGAGCATCCGATTTCTCCAAAATCAGCCTCTTCACCGTCTCGTCTTTTGATACCCGGTAAAATTGTCCCCGGCTTTCCAGAATGGTGGTATCAATCACATGGTTATCCCGTTCCATATAGAGAAATGTCTCCGAAAATTCCCGGAAATCCTCCGTATAGGCAGCATATATCCGGTGCTTTCCCTCTGCTTCCCCGCTGTTTTTTACCTTAGATGCAAAAAACACCAGAAACTTACCTTTTATTTTGTCAAATACAGCCTCCGGTGCCCATACGCAGCCTGCGCCCTGCACTCCCACTGTACAGGCATGCTCACTGCCCCAATGGACAAGGTCCTCCGTTTCCCACACGATCAGATCACGGCTTCCCTTCTCCTGGGCAGCCGTCCAGCCATATCCTGCCTGAATACGCAGATCCGTGGCGATCAGATACACTTTCCCGTTCCGGGGATCTCTGACGGGGTAAGGGTCTCTGACCCCTTCCGTGCCCGTCCTCGAGTACAGAACCGGTTTTCCGTTGTTCAAATCATTCCAATGCAGGCCGTCCCTGCTTAAAGAGAAATAAATCTGCTCTCCATCCTTTTCTTCGCCGATAAAATGTGCAAATAAATATCCTGCCATATTACAATTTTCCTCCATATTGGCCTTATTTTATCACAGCGACAGTTTTTATTCCATGAGTCTACAGCAAATTTTTTAAAATCTCCCCTATATCCCCGTCAATGCAGATAGACTGTTTTTTTATCTCATGTGGACATGCGGCTTCCCCATAGTTGACACAAGCGTAGATTGCTTTCGGATTCTCCGCCGTCATCTGCCAGAACGGGTATTTGATGATGCCGGGGGTATTATAGCCAACCCCCAGTTCCAGAAAGAGAATGCGCAGATTTTTTCTTGTCCGCAGGAAATTGTTGTACCGCTCTGCCGCCAAATGCCAGCCAGCGTCCTCAACAAATTTATTGTCCGCACGCAGGTTCATAGTCAAAGGTTTTCCGCAATGGGGGCATACCGGCAAAAGTTCTGACGGAATCCGCATATCTTTCTGCTGATCCATCATCCGGCGAATGATGTCTTCATTTTCAAAAGTCTCCCGGCAGCATGGTTCACTGCACTGAAACAGACCGTAATCCCCCTGGGTATAAAAAAGCCTTTTCCTGTCAAACCCGGCCTTCTGAAAGCAATGATCCACATTTGTTGTGATGACAAAATAATCCTTATCCTTTACCAGTTCAAGCAGTTCCCCGTATACCGGCTTCGGCGCATCCATATAGCGGTTGACATAGATATAGCGGCTCCAGTATGCCCAATGCTCCTCCGGCGTCTGGTAAGGGTAAAAACCACCCGTATACATATCCCGGAAATCATACTTTTCTGCAAAGTCCGAAAAATACTGCCGGAAGCGTTCCCCCGTATAGACAAATCCCGCAGAGGTGGAAAGTCCCGCACCCGCGCCAATCACCACGGCCTCAGACTCCGCTATGGCAGATTGCAGCTTTTTGATATTTTCTGATTTGTTATCTCCTGTTCTGTATTTCAATATCATAGAAAATCCCGGCTCCTTTCCTCAATAGTTCCTCATAAATCTGTTTATCCAGATCCTTGAATACGTTAAAGATTACTTTCTTTATGCTTGTCTCCCTTTGCATAAACTCCTTGACCGTACGCACAGCGATCTGAGCTGCCAACTCATTCGGAAAATGAAATTCGCCCGTAGAAATACAGCAGAAAGCAATACTCTCCAGATGATTTTTCTCTGCCAGTTCCAGGCAGGAGCGGTAACAGGAAGCAAGCAGTTCTTTATCCTCATCCCTTAACCGCCCGGAAATAATGGGGCCCACTGTATGGATGACATATCTGCAAGGCAGATTAAAAGCCGGTGTGATCTTTGCCTTTCCTGTCTCCTCCTCATGCCCCTGCTGCTCCATCAGTTCCGCACAGGCAAGTCTCAGCTGGATACCGGAAAAAGTGTGGATACAGTTATCAATGCAGCCATGGCACGGGGCATAACACCCGGTCATCCCGCTGTTGGCCGCATTGACAATGGCATCACACCGCAGCGTTGTGATGTCGCCCTGCCACAGATAAATGCCCTCTGCCACCGGCTCTATGTCCTCCACCAGGTTCACGATCCCTTTCCCCGCAGTTTCTTCCTGCAGGTATGCATCCTGAACCTCTAAAAATTCCTGCGTGGCCGCCCCGGGCATCCTGACATTCATAAGGGAACGGAGGAGCTGCTTCTGCCCGGTCTGATCCCGGGGTATCTTCATATGCCTGTACCCGGGCTGTTCTTTCAAAAGCTCATTTATAAGAAAATGTCGTCTTTCCGCCTGATTCATATTCAATGCCTTCTTTCTACTGCCTTGATCGGGCACAGTTCGTAACAGTTCCCGCAATGCAGACAGTGTTCCTGACTGATCTGATATGGACTTCCTTTTTCAATACACCGCTGGGGACAATTTCTCTCACACTTCCCGCAGCCAATGCAGGCATCCGTAATCTGATACCCCTTTGGCGTAATGTTTCCTCTCCCGATCACATATGTTTCCCGGAAGATCGGATTAACCCCGAGATGGAAATATTCAATCTGCGCGTCTTTGATTTGGAATATGATGCCGATGCTTCTTGTATCACCCGGATACACATTGGAAAGATACGGCTGTTCCTCAAATATGGCATCCATCCACTTTTTCTGATCACTCTCCGCAACCGGTTCCGCTTTTGCAGACAGTCGGATCATTTCTTTATATTTGGTATACCCAAGTACCTGGACCCGCCCGTCAGCAAGCAGTTCCCTGCAAAAATCCTTGCCTCTGGCAGTAAAAAAATACATGGCATCCGGTTCATAATGAATGGCGCTGATATTCCGGATCTGCGGATTTCCTTCCCCGTCCACCGTGGCAAACGCCAGGACCCCCACATATTGTAATTTCTTTAAACACGTTTCTGCGTCCATATTTTCCTCCCGATTTACTCAATAATCTTCACCCGGCCCGGCCTTCTCGGCTTTGTATGAGGCTGTTCTCCGTCAATATATCCAAGGATCACAAAACAGATTGCGGAATAATTTTCAGGAATCTCCCACTCCTTCAATAATTCCTGGCCTTCCGGACTGCCAAATGTCTCCTCTCCACGGGCGATGATACAGGAGGATATGCCCAGTTCCGCAGCCTGCAGAACCATATTTTCCGCACAGCAGAAAGCATCCGCAATACGATACAGGAAACCGTTCTGCCCAAAGACCGCCACAACCGACGGAGCACCATAAAACCCATTCTTCATGGACGGGTCATCAATGATACTGGGCTGCTCTTTGGAAACATAGGAGCCTGTCAGCCTGGAACGGTCAAATCCTGCCAGGTTCATAATGCCGATCTTCGTTGTCAGTTCACTGTTCCGAATCCCCACCAGCATACTCCGCTGTCCGCCCCCTGCATTCGGGGCAAAATTCCCCGCCTTCAGGATCAGTTCCATATCCTCACGGCTGACCTGCTGCTCAGTATACTTCCGGACGGAATGACGTGCCTCAATAATATCCATCAACATATTTATACCACTTCTTTCCAGCATTGCGGGTCTGCTTCATAAAAATCTCCCGGCTCCCCATTTATGCTGTGGGCGCCGCTTGCCACCGCCGGACAGCCCCGGCACCATGCTTTCAATTCGCATTTGGCACATTTCTTGAACTTATCATACTCCCGGTACTGCTCCATCTGACACACCCACACATCCGCCAGACGGTCCTCAAAGACATTCGACACCTTGCTGTTCTGCACTCTGCGGCAGGCATAGACATCCCCATTGGGCAAAATGGTCAAATGGCAGTTTCCGCAGTTACAGCCACCATAGATCATGCCCTCCTGTGCATTCTCCGGTATCTTAAACTCACCTGTTTCATATTCATACAGCGTCCAAAGATGGTCCTTTTTATTAAAAAACGTCTCACATCCTGCCGCTTCATATTTCTTAAATTTTTTATCGCAGACCGCCAGCAGTTCCCTGTATTCCATGGGGGATATGCCTGTATCCTTCTCCTCACTGGTGGGGCAGTACCTGGCAAACGCAAACACATCAGCCTTATGCTCCACCACCGTATCAATAATATCGGGAACCTCTTTGATATTTTTGCCGGAAACTGTAGTCATGATCACCGCACGGATACCTGCCTGCTTGAGACAGTCTATCTTTTCAAGCGTAATATCAAAAGAGCCCGGCTTGCGGAACCAGTCATGAGTCTGCCGCATCCCATCCAGAGACAGTTGATATTTCTGACAGCCGTACTCCTTTAATCTCCTGCAGACCTTTGTATCCAGATGGAAAGGATTCCCAAGGATGGCAAAAGGAATATTTTTGCTTTTCAGCAGCTCCAGCAGCCACCAGAAATCCGGATGCAGGATCGGATCGCCTCCTGTAATATAAAAATAGGGCAGGCGATGATACACCTCACAAAAATCTTCACAGTTTGCCACCACCTCCTGCATCTGATCCCAGGATACAGATTCCGGTTTCTTACAATTATCTTCGGAAAAAATATAGCAGTGTTTGCATCTCTGGTCACAGTCATCTGTGATATGCCATTGAAAAGCAAAGTATTCTTTCATTGATCATTTCTTCCTTTCAGTCTCCATTTTATGTGAAACGCAGTAAGCGTAATAACTCGGGAAGTCCCCGGCAGCCTTTCTATGTACATAAGCTGCCGGGGGCAGAACATAGTCAACCGGACTATTTATCCCCGGCTCCGCAGGCAGAACCGCATGCTGCAGGCTTCTCCTTCGCGCTGCCGTCAGATGCGCTGTTGTCTCCTGCTCCGCAGGCAGAGCCGCACGCTGCAGGCTTCTCCTCCGCGCTGCCTTCGGAAGCGTTGTTGTCTCCTGCTCCGCAGGCAGAGCCGCACGCTGCGGGCTTCTTCTCATCGCTGCCCTTGGAAGCGTTGCTGTCTCCTGCTCCACAGGCGGAAGCAGGTGCTGCCAGCCTGTTCCAGCTTGCCAAATTAGAAAGTGCCATGACAAATTACCTCCGTTTCTTTTTTTACAGGCTAATGTTTGCCTGCATATACATTATAAAATGTGAATGATCATCAAAAAAGTACGCACTTTTTTATTACTAAGTCACCTTTTTGTAACCATTTATATTCGTGATGTGTTTGGCTCTTGAATTCCGCTGCCGGATGTGCTATATTATAGACATAAAGAGGGAAAGCCATAGAAGCGGCTCTACCCCTTAAATGAATAAGCTACAACCTCATACGAGGTATGCCGTCACTATTGGTGGTAGTGGCGGCTATTTCTTTTTGCCCTTGTAAATCTGATAAATCAAATTAGCAAGGGCAACAACGAGTATTCCAATCTGGATCAAATCCTGATATGTAACATACATTGCATCGCCCTCCTTTCTTTCGTCTGGATAGCTACTTGAACCCTCCGCAAAAAACAGAGGGTAAAGCCGCCTTTGGCTCTAGGGTTTCCCACGCATACAGTATGTCATATATTTCTTTTTTATACAATAGCTATATTAACCATTACATTCACTTGACCGTTTTTATATATTAGATTATAATTTGCATGTAACATTCCATTTTGAACTTTTACGGAGGTGAGCTGATGCTGACAAAGGAAGAAATGCCGACATGCCCGGTGGCGACAACAGTAGAACTGATCGGAAGCAAATGGAAATTGCTGATCATACGTAACCTGCTGACACGCCCCTGGCGTTTTAACGAACTGAAAAAAGACCTGGCAGGAATCAGCCAGAAAGTATTGACTGACAACCTGCGCTCTTTGGAATCAGATAACATCATAACACGCACTGTATATCCGGAGGTGCCGCCACGGGTGGAATATGCTTTAAGCGAACTGGGTGAAACCCTGCGCCCCATCCTGGATTCCATGGCAGCATGGGGCACAGCTTACAAGGCAAACTTAGCAGATACATAAGAACCACTGTCAGGAATCAGAAGACCTCATTCCTGCAGAATAAAGTTCCGAAAACGGACCGGATGCCGCAAGCAGCCTGTCATAGCTGCCCCTCTGAACAATTTTCCCATTATCCATCACAAGTATCTCGTCATATTTCTGCAGAGAATTTGGCGTTAGCTTATGTGTGACCGCAATACAGGTAGTATTTTCCAGCGAGAATATGCTGTCCTCAACGAAATTTGTGGTTTCACTGTCCAGAGCCGAGGTGGCCTCGTCCAGCAAAAATACCTTTTCCCTGTGCAAAATTGCCCTTGCCACGGCAATCCGCTGCTTTTCCCCGCCCGAAAAACGGGAGCCGTTTTCCGAGACCTCCGTGTCAAGGCCGCCTTCCAGGCTGTCAATCAGGTCATCCAGCCCTGCCAGATGACAGGCTCCTTTTACTGCTGCATCCGGATAAGTCTCATACAGGGTAATATTGTTCCGGATCGTATCGTCAAAAAGGAACGGATTCTGGTGAATCAGTGTTGCACGCACCTGTCTGCCCTCACTGCCGTCCAGCAGGATTCTGCCTGAATAGCTGTCATAATATCCGGCCAGAAGCTTGAGCAGTGTACTTTTCCCGCTTCCGCTCCTGCCGACAACCGCATATTTTTTTCCGCGGTCAAACTGCAGGCTGACATGTTCTACGGCAGAAGCATCCTCAACAGGATTGCTTTCATAGGAAAAAGATACATCCTTCAGCACCAGGGCATGCTCCATTTCCTGCTGTACAGGCATATGCCCGCACACATCCGTCCCCTGCATATTTTCTTTGATCTGTCCGCAGATCGGCTTCACTGCCTTAAATTGACTGATTTGGGCCGAAAGCCGGAACGCCGGAGAGATTACCTGTCCCGTAAGCTGGGTGACGGCAATGATGCTGCCTATTGTAATCAATCCCTTTACAGCGAATATTCCGGCTAATGTCATGATCAGGAACTGAACCGCAACGGAAGCCATATTGGCGAGGGCATATAACAGTGCCATCGTGTCTGCCATCCTCGCCTTGCTGTCTTCCAGTGCATTGGCGCTTTCATCATGAAGCCTTTCAAGCCTTTTATCTGCCTGATAGGTCTTGATCAACTCAAAACCGTTAAATATGTCCTTGATCTTCACATTGTACTTCTCCGCGCTCTGCATGATACCGCTTTGAAGGACTCCCAGCCTTTTCCCGAAAACTTTCGGAATAAGACCGGGGATTGCCATAGCAGCAATGGAGATCACCGCAATAAACGGATCGATCCACACCAAAAGAATTACTGCGATCAGAATGCCTATAGCGGAATCATAAACAGAGAGCAGATTTTTCAAATAGCTTTCTTCAAAAGTCCCCAGATTTTGGTTCAGCAGCGTGATGTATTCCGCACTGTTCCTTCCCTGATAATCTGAAATTCTTTTATCCAGCGCGCCATGCACAATACCCCGGCGCAGATTCAGCATAATATGCCTTATGTTTGCTGCTTTAAGTCTCTCCGCCGCCAGAATAACTCCTCCCAGCCCAAAGGCATAGATACTGCATATAATCCCGCAATCTATCAGGGTCTTTACATCTTTAACCGCAATGGCCGCCTGGACGGCATCAATCAGCATATTGATCAAAACGGCCACCCCTACTGTCCCTGCCGTCCGCATTGTCTGCAGCAAAATAAGTGCCCACAACCGAATCATGTTTTGGTAAAATAAATACTTTTTCATAGTTTCCCTGCCTTTCTGATCTGTCCGGCCTTTCTTCCGGCCGACGGCCGCCGCTTTTTTCTGTCACATATAAAATACAGCTGCTACAGTTAAAAAGCCATAACATGGCATGTTAAAGGGAAACTTACATGATTTGTTATGTAATTGGTAAATGGAACACTAGATAATGATCCCGAGTTCTTTTTCTGCGTAGCCTCGCACGAGCCCGGCAAAATCAGTTTTGCGGACCAGTTCCATATAGGGCACAACAGCTTTTAAAATAGCCGTACAATCGCTGTCATTACCGAGCAAGTGATACATTTTTGCCTTGATAAATTCTATCTCCGGCAGGAGCGCCTGTTCAAAACTGCTGAAACTCAGTTCTTCCGCCGTTTCGATGTACACAAGAGCTTCTTTATATCGATGTTCCTTTTCCAGAAACTGCGCAAGATTAATCGCCAGATTAATCTGTACGATCGTATATTCCTTCAACCCGCTTTTATGCCGCTTCAGCGAGGACATTAATTCTTCTCCCAGGCGTATCGCCCCTGTGACATCCTCCAACCGGAAAAGGACTGCTGCAATTACATTCAAGATATTTGCCTCGCTTACGGACAGCAGAACATTGCGGAAATCCTCAAAATCAAAAGATGCTTTTGTCTGTGCAAGGGCATCATACAGTATAGACAGGACCTCCTCCGAATTTTCACCTTCGTATATTTTTATCGATGCATACAGCAGCAGATAACATTGCAGATTCAGGCTGTCCGCCCGCGCACCGCTCTCAAGCCGTGCAAGACAGTCCTTCGCATCTTCCAGCTTTCCTTCTGAGAGGAGCCTGCTTACTTCCTCCGCTTCCTGCTCAAATTCCTGCTGTTTTTCACTCTTGTAATATATGTCGCATATCTGATATGTGCTTGTGCCGAGCCTCGCCAGAAGCGCCTCCAAAACCATACCTGATGGCATTTGAGCTCCATTCTCAATTCTGGAAACAGAGACGGGAGAACAAATGCCGTCAGCCAGCTCCTCCTGAGACAGGCCGGCTTTTTTCCTGAGTGAACGGATGACATCTCCTAATGAATTGTTCCTCATAACACACCTCATTCTGTATGATACTTGTCCTTGACACAAAAATAGTGCATATAGACTTTCAGTTTTCTATATGCACTATTGCAGTAACCATTATTCCGCTCTTTCCATTGCCTTCTTAAAGTCTTTCTGGTCTGTAAAGATCTCATTCTTATAAGGATTCTTCTTCTGTGCCTTTGCACGTCTTAAGATCACCGCAAACACTGCAATATTTACCACAATGGATATAACCGAGATGATTCCCTGCGCCGTAGGATTTGCCGTGGTCGGCATCGCATCACCCATAGCTGCAGCGGCTCCGCCTGCTCCATATACGGAAGATACCGTGGTGAAACGGCTGGCATCCTGAAACAGCGGAAATACCTGCGCAAACATACACCACATGGCCAGTGTATTGGCACGGTTCTGAATCCATCCGCCCTTATTCCAGAGGGCATTTGCAACCGTAGGTGCAAGCAGCAGGGCAAATCCGCAATACCATGCATGAGTAGGCAGATTCAAATATGTATACTGGAAATTCCAGATATCGTAGGCTATAATAAACTGCCACGTCATATCCGGCCACAGCATATCCTTCTTATCCTTAGAGGAATAGATTCCCCACCAGCCCGTCATACATACAATGTTGAACAGTCCCGCAATACCGTTTAAGATGTTCCACCATCCGCCATAGAGCCATACGCCCTCGGAAGATTTCCACCATCCGCCCATGATATCACCGGCTCTGATCACTGACTCGAAATCAGATACTACGGCAATCAGAATATTAATCGCAACAATCACAAACGGGAACACTTTAAATAAATGAGATTTTCCCAACTTCCCCCAGTGATACTTAATGACCATAAATCCGATACAGCCTGCCAGCGCCGCATACAGCTTTGCGTAATGAAACCAGCTGTTCATATGTACATAAGTCTGATTCGTCAACGCCCACTCCGCGCCTGCTGCCGCGCCCACATAGATAGCAATGAAATACACCGTCAATGCCGCCGGAATCACAAAAAAGCAAATTCCTCCGCCGATCTTCGTACGGCGCGCGATCTCATTCATGATGATTAGTCCCGCAAAAACAAGAACCCAGCCTAAAAGCTGCCAGCCAATCATGCCATCACTTAAATGAAACATTTGAATCCCCCTCTTTCTTTTGTTTTTAATCCTTTGTTCCACAATAAGGTAATTTGATTATACCACAAACCGGAAGGTACATTCAATCTGTTTTGTCTGTTCCTTATTTTTATAATTACCCAACAAACTTTTTCAACACAGATATGAAGACATCCATATCCAGAGGCTTGGCAATATGCGCGTTCATGCCGTTCTTCAGTGCCGTCTCCTTATCCTCCTCCAGCGCATTGGCCGTCATGGCAATGATGGGCAATGTGTTTACATCCTCTCTGGGAAGCTTGCGGATCGTTCTGGTAGCTTCATAACCATCCATAACAGGCATCTGCACATCCATCAATATCACATCATAATAATTTTCTTCCGCCTTTTCCATAATGACTACTGCGTCTGTCCCATCCGGTGCCGTGTCCACAAGGAAACCTGCCTCTTTCAGGATCATTTCTGCTATCTCGCGGTTTAACTCATTGTCCTCCACCAGAAGAACGCGCTTTCCCTTGAAATCAGCCAGAGTCCATTCCGGAATTTCTTCCTGTTTTTCCAGCAGATTGTTGGCGGCAAGCAGCACCGATTTCAAGTCGGACATAAACATGGGTTTCGCACAGAAAGCTGTGACTCCCGCCGCCTTGGCCTCCTCCTCAATATCCGTCCATTCATATGCGGTCAGAATGATAATGGGAGCCTCCTTGCCCACCACCTTCCGGATCTCTCTGGTCGTTTCCACTCCGCTGAGCCCCGGCATCTGCCAGTCAATAATATAGGTATGGTAGGAGTCCCCTTCCTCATGGGCGCTCTTAGCACGGTACACTGCTTCTCTGCCCGAGGTAGTCCACTCGGAACGCAAACCAATTTGTTTTAACATCTTGCTGACGCTGTCGCAGGTATTAAAATCATCATCCACCACCAGCGCCCGCAGGCCCTCCAGCTCTTTAATCTGTCTCTCTGTTTTTTCCGTATCCTGCAGCTTTAATTCAAGATTTACCGTAAATGTGCTGCCCTTACCCGCCTCGCTCTCAACTGTAATGGTGCCGTTCATCATCTCCACGATATTTTTGGTAATGGCCATACCAAGCCCGGTTCCCTGAATACCGCTCTGTGTCACGGTGGACTCCCGCTCAAAGGGTTCAAAGATATGCTCCACAAATTCCGGCGACATTCCGATACCATTGTCCTTGACAATAAATGTATAATCGCCGTATCCGTGCCGGAAAGTCGTCTTCTGCATGATTCGAAATGAGACCGTGCCCCCGGCGGGCGTATACTTCACCGCATTGCTCAGCAGATTAAGGAACACCTGGTTTAGCTTCAGAGGATCGGCAATCACATCCTCATTGGTAACTTCAAAGGTATCAATAAACAATTCAAGCTGTTTTGCCTTGATCTGGGGCTGGATGATGTTTACCAGATTGTGCATTTGTTCGGAAATATTGCATTCCTGCTCTTTAATCTGCACTTTTCCGCTCTCGATCCTGCTCATGTCCAGAATATCATTGATCAGACTGAGCAGATGATTGCTGGAGGATAGAACCTTCTGCAGACAATCCAGCACCTGATCCCTGTTGTCGATATGGCTGACTGCAATGGTGGAAAATCCTATAATGGCATTCATGGGAGTACGGATATCATGGGACATATTGGACAAAAATGTGGTCTTGGCCTTGTTTGCGTGCTGTGCCTGCATCAGCGCATCCTGAAGTGCCTGAGTCTGCTCCCTCTGTTTCCTGACCTGTTCCGTGATATCCCTGGATACCACCATGACCATAATGTCACCCGTTTCGTCGTCCCTGGTCATAATAAAGGACTGGCGTACACATATCTGGTCATGCCCGCAGCCACTTCCCCAATACTCGGCTATGACTTCTCTTTCACCCTGCTCATAGCATCTGATCAGATTCTCTGTGTTTACTGTGGCAGAATAATCCTCCAGGGATTCCTCCATAACAAACTGTTTCCTTATTTCAAAAAATTCCGAAACCTTACAGGGTGCTGTCAGACCCACCTGCTCCAGGAGGGATATCTTTTGCCCGTCCACGGTTCTGATAATGTCCTGCTCAAGAAGATCCCGGGTCAGGTTAAACTCAAAGCCGCATAAGGAGTTGGACATGAGCGCTGTCTGATACTGTCTCTCCCTGCGGTTCGCAAGAGCCCTCTCCGCCTGAATGCGCAGCTCTCTTTCCTTTAACTCCGTTACATTCTGCCGGATAAATAAAACCTTGGCTGCCTTATTGTCTTTTCTTTCCAGGCAAACGACATTCATATGTTCCCAATCCGTGTGTCCGTCTCTTGTCACACAGCGCTCATACCGCAGGTCATTCCGCCCTGACATAGCCGCGATAATAGATTCTTTAGCCATGGAATCAACAAGCTCCTGACGGCAGTTTTCTTCCACAGGAGAAGCCAGATAAACCACAAGATCCTGATATTTTCCGCTCTCTGCGATTTCTGTACCTTCCGGTTTTGTCCCTGCAAGATACTGATAGGTTTCCTCCTCAAGATCAACCATGGCAAACCGTGAAAACAGTGTATTGACACCGCTTATAATGTATCCCATCTCCCGGTTTTCCTTCTCCAGCTGTTTCCGCATACGTCCGGCACGGATCAGAATGATGACGATATAGACGGCAAACAACACGATCAGCATGATCTCCAGCTGAATTCCCACAAGATTTTCTTCCGCGATCATGTTTTGCGTAATATTTTTAGGAAACATCTGCACCAAAACGCAAGAGTTTTTCGGCAGATATGTGATACAAATATTGTCTGTCTTACTGGCAGAATCACATGCAAAAGCACCCTCCCCGCCATTTTCAAAGACCTGACGAACCCGGTCTGAAGCAGCACGATCAATCATACCGGTCTCCGCCAGCATGTCAAGAAGATGTCCTTCATAAACCGTACCGTCAGAGCTGGCAATTACCCTGCCTTCCGGCGTACACAGAAATACCTGAGCCTCCTCCCCGAAATATGTGGTGTTGAGCATACTTCTCAAATATTCTTCGGCCAGAAAGGCCCCCCGCAGTACACCGATGATCCGGTCATCAAAGTAGACCGGTGCATAAAAGCATGCCATTGTCTCGTTAAAAAAGTGGGGTTCAAATATAATCTCCATGCCGCTGTTCCCGCAGATAGCATCACTGTAAAATCCCCGCTCCGTCACGTCTGCAGTCCGTCCATCCGAAGCATAGTCCACACCGTTAATATCCGTGAACATAACGGCATCAAACAGAGAGTTTTCTTCCATCTTTTCAAGCATCTGTGCCGTGATCACAGGCTCTGTCAGACCTGCTCCTACAAAGTACGCATAGGTCCTGATCCGGCCCAGGGCATTATTCAGGTCATCGTCAATCTGCCCGGCCTTCAGCCGTGCAGCGTCCGCCGCATATTCTTTGTTCTGTTCCTCTGTACGTCTGCTATTCTGTTCCGTAAACCAGAAAAATAAAAGTATAATAACCGCTAAAAGGAAAACGGCATAAATAATCTCCTGTAAAGGCCTCTGCTTTTTCATGTGTAGTCCCTCGCCTATCCTTCAATTTCAAACGCAGGTGTACATCACCTCAATACAGTAAGTATATCAGGCCGGGACTTAAATGACAACTTATTAAAATCTCTTGATTTTTTTGGTCGTATTCTTTTCGAACTCCGCATCACGCACTTTCAGTTTGAAGACGCGCTTATAAAGCGGCGCCGCCTTATTATAGGCGTCAATGATCGACTGAAGCTCTGCCTGCAGGTCCTTGATCTTCTTTTTTGCCGCATATTCATAATCAGGAAAGATTTCGGCCTCGATCACGCCTTCGCTGTCACGTACCAAAACCTCCTGCACCAACCGGTTCGCGCTGAGTTTATTCTCAATTTCTTCCGGAGATACATTCTCGCCGTTGGGTGTAATGATCAGGTTTTTCTTGCGTCCCGTCAAAAACAGGAACCCATCCTCGTCTATGTAACCCAGATCACCTGTTTTCAGCCAGCCCTCTTCCAGTGTCTGAGCTGTCTCCTCAGGCATTTGATAATAACCCTGCATAACGCTGGTGCCTTTTACCCAGATTTCTTCATCTACAATCTTCACTTCACAGTTGGGCATACATTTCCCAATGGATCCCGCCTTAAACGCATCATTGCAGTTTGTGCTTATCACCGGTGCGCACTCCGTCATGCCGTAACCCTGCAGAACTGTGATGCCGTACTTTTTAAACAGATCGATATACGCCGGATTCAGGTATGCCCCGCCGCTGCACACCGTATGGAACTGCTTCCCGAATACCTTGGCCTTGACAAGAGCCGCCGGAATAAAAGACGCTTCCTCCAATTTCTTTGCAAGTGTTTCCACCATAAGCGGAACCATCAGGATCATATTCGGCTCAAAAAGCTTGATGTTTCTGGCAACTCTCAAAAGAGAATCGTTGATACAGATGATTGCTCCTATAGAAGTTCCCTTGAGAATATCCATGCTCAGGCAGTATGCATGATGAATGGGAAGTACAGTCATGACAACCATCCCCGGCGCATATCCCATATCGAGCGCTGTGGCATTCTCCGCCAGATTCCTGTGGGTAAGCATAACGCCTTTACTTTTTCCGGTAGTGCCGGAAGTAAACATGATCGTGGCCAGGTCCTCCGGCTTCGGCTCATAATCCGTTCTCTCCGGTGCATCCCCGATCAGTTCCCACATGGACAGGGCATTCGGAACCGCAGTATCCGCATCCATTGCTATGATATTGACAAGCTTCAGACACTTCTCCGCCGCCATAAGCGCCACACTGGCTTTCGATTCATCATAAACAAGGGTGGTCACATCCGCCCTGTCAATCAGTTCACATAAGTCCTCTGCCGGAAGATTTGCATCAAGGGGCACCGCCACACTGCCGCCATTTACAATGCCGTAATAGCCTGTGATCCAGGAATAAGATGTGGCGCCGACGAGGGCGATATGTCTGCCCCGCTCACCCAATTTTTCCAATGCCATTGAGAAATGCCCGCTGTCCTGCCGCAGCTGCGTATATGTTTTTGCCGCTACCTTAGTTTCTTTTTTACCGCTTTGACCATCTTCCTTTACCTTATATCTTATGGCATCCTGTGTGCCATAGGCTTCCTCCGCCTTTACAAGCAATTCATAGATCGTACTGCGCAATTCAACCATACATTCTCCTCTCCGCATGCCCGGGTACGCCTGCTAAACCAATGTCGACAAATAGTCAACCGCCTCCTGCACAGTGCGTATATCGACCACTTCCTCCTGATTGATCTCAACGTCCAGCGCATCCTCAATCTCACCGAGCATGCTCATAAAATCAAAGGATGTGAAACCCAGATCTTCTATGAAACGTGATTCGGGCCTGATATCCTCCTTCTTAACCTCCACATAATTTACAATAATATCCTTCAGCTGTTCAAACATTGTCTTTCATCCTTTCATTCATGCTATGTTTATTTCCGCCAACAACGAGCCGGGCCGCTCCGCTACACCAGCTTTATTATATCTCCGATCTTAAGATTCGGATTCTCGATTCCCTTAAACATGATCTTACAGATATAATAGTAGAAATACTCCAACTGCTCTTTGCTGTAAGCCTTTACCTGATGCTCGAAGCTGAAATCCAGTCCGTTATCCTCCGGCCGGTGCATAACCGTGAGGTACATACCGTCTGAATAATATCCGTTGCAGTATCTTTTCGTCTTATATCTGATGCCGCCGAGGTCCGTCAGGCCCTTTTCCCTCAATGTGGCCGGCTGATATGTGAGCGATACCGTCTCATATCCCATGCCTCTCGGCGGATTGTAATACTGACTTCTGTAAGAAAGATATTCACCCGGATCAAAATTCACATACCGGAACACCTCATTCTGCTTATCTCGGATCTCAAAGACTCCCTCCAAAAAGGTCTTTTCCTCAGAAATTACGGTTCTGAACGGGAAACAGTGTATACGTGTTCCGCCCGATTTCTTTTCCTGCAGCGTAGCCCGGCGGGCATATGCAATCTGCAATGACACGTCATCACACTGATTGAGCTTCTGCAGATAAGTACGTATTCCCATCACGAGCAGGCACTGCAGCGAAATATGCTGTTGTTCACAGAATGTCATCAGCCGCTTTGTAGGCTCTTCCTCCAGATGGAAGATATCGATTGCCGCCGCAAAGCTGTCCGAGCCGGTAGGAGCCGCCCTGAGATTCGGATTACCCGTTGCCGCTCTTGCTTCCTCCAGCTTCTTCGGGCCTTCTATGCCATTGTAGATCGGTTCGGATTCCTCAATCAGCTTACGGAAATACTCCCTGTCTCTTGCCTGCGCCCTGCTGCCGGCCTCATAGGCCAGATCTTTCTCAACCTGCTCTGTATAGGAGCGCATATCGGCAGGGTAAGGAATATTTTCAAAATTTGCATTACAGTACAGTTCTATGACATCCTTCATAAAGCCGATCAATGACTGCGCATCGAGAAATCTGTGATCCCCCACAATATACATACCCGCAAAACCGTCCGGCGTCTTGATGATAACGACCCTGTTCATGGGCGCGTCTTCCTTGTCAAAAGGGACCCGCGTCCATGCCGTCATCTCAGCTTCCGCTTCATCCATGGTCTTCCCCGTAAAATCCACAAATTCAATCTCGCGATCTTCCCTCTCTGCGATATACTGATACCACTCCTTTTCAGCCTTGTCATACACCAGGCGCGCCCGCATGGATTCGCACCGTTCATATGCCTTATAGATAGCTTTCCGCAGCTCATCCACATTCAGTTCAAACTCTATGGTCAGACTGGTTCCCACATTCAGGATCTCTTTCCCCGGACAATACTGAGAATAGTAATTATGAAATTTCTGCGCCACCGTCAGCGGATATGTCCTGCAACCTTTTCTTGTCTTCATTCTGCTTTACCTTTACCTCCGAATATTTCCTCTGCAAACTCATTCAATGCTTTTTCGTAAGCATCCATGTCCTTGTAATAGCTCTCCGCATGAGCGGCGCCCTCCACGATCAGCCTGCGCTTCGGCGAGGAGCAGTTGGCATAAATTTCATGGCACATACTGCATGGTACAAAAGTATCCGCCGAACCATGTATGAACAGGATCGGCACTTCCGCTTTCCGCACCTCATATTTGGCATTGCACTCATCCATCCCATAACCCGCAAACTTTCTATTGAGCAGGTCGGCGCCCTGAATCGCCGGAAAAGCAGGCAGATGATATATGCTGTTCAGCACATGGGTAAAGACCTCTTTGGGTGAAGTGAAACCGCAGTCCGACACAATTCCCCTGACATTGGCAGGCAGCTTCAGACCACTTGTCATCAGCACCGTAGCTCCGCCCATGGATGTACCGTGGAGCATGATCTTCACGTCTCCGCCGCACTCCTGTATCAGCCACTTGATCCAGTCCAGAGCATCCTTTCTGTCCGGACACCCGAAACCGATATACTCACCTTCGCTCTCACCGTGGGCCCTGGCATCCGGCAGCAGAATGGCATAACCATGTTTGAGGAAGTAATCGGCAATCGCGATATGGTTGCTGAGCCCCTCCCCCGTGTAGCCATGAAAACAGATTACTGCTTTCTTAATCCCTTTATTTTCAATCTCAGTATCTTCAATCGCCGGAAAATATGTAGCGTGGAGCTTCAGCCCATCGAAAGACGTCAAATACACATCCCGATGCGGCTGCTCCATCACGAATCCCCTTCGCTCTTCCATCAGCGGAAAATACTTCTCCCAGTCCGTACCCGACATCTTCATGGTTCTGTCTGTTTTGGCATTTCTCCGCTTCATGGTCCTGTTGTAGAAATATACCGTTTCTCCTATCCCTGCTGCGGCAAGAAGCCCTGACGCAACTACGATATTTTTCAATGCTCCCACCGTTTCACCATCCTTATTTTTTCTTATTGTCCTTCTCCGCCGCCTTCTTAGCCACCGTTTTGACCACAGTGGTCACCACTTTGTCAGTAGCCTTTTGAACAATGTTTTTTGCGGTTCCCTTTTTCAGCTCTATGATCTCCTTCAATCGCAGCGCCTTCTCAATGCTTCCCTCAACCTTAAGCTTCTGCTCCGTAAATGCCGCAACCGGGTCCATTTCTCCGTCTGCAATCCTGAAAAGTACATCCGGCGCGCAGATGAACTTTGCATCTCTGTCATAATACTCGTATGGTTCCACGTACAGTACACCGTCTTTAACTTCCACATAAAAAGCTCCGCCGGCTTCCTCATCCTCAATGTCGAACTGAAAAGCCAGATGCTCATGGATATCGCTCACATCGGCTCCCATAAACTTCCCTTTGATCTCATAAAATAAATCTGCGTAAGTCATTACTCTCCTCCATTCCACTTTACGATTCACTGAATATATGTATATTATTATGTGCGCCTTTTCGACCGCTGGTCGAATCTATGCAGATAAACAATATCACAAACCTCGACCGGCAGTCAATTACATTTTGTTCCAAATTTATCCGGAAATTTTCTCAAATTTTGTATTACATTTTTAATTGTCTGCCAATCATGTTTATGCTATGATTTTTTTTAATTGAATCATTCATTGTGACACGGAGGTTGGAAATGCCGGACATAAAGAAATATGACAGAATTTTAGATGCGCTTCAGCAACTTCTGGAGGACAAAACAATACAAAATATTTCCGTGAGCGATATCGCGGGCAAAGCCGGAATCGGAAAGGGAAGCATATACTATTACTTTCCCTCAAAAGAAGCAATCCTGGATGCTCTGATCAAAAGAAATTATGAAAAACCATTAAAAACGGCGAAAAATCTGGCTGAGCAGACAGAAATTTCGCCTTTTACACGCATGGCCATGATCCTTCAGGCATGCCGCAATTCATCAAATGCATTTTTAAATCAAAATCATACGACTCCGGACACAGGAGCCAGCGTGCAGGATATCGCATATCTTCATCAGAAATATATGAACCATCTGATTGCCGAATTAAAACCGAGCCTGACAGAGATCATCAAACAGGGGATTGCCGCGGGGGACATTCATTTTGAATATCCGGCAGCTCTGGCTGAGATCGTACTCATCGTGCTCGCCGTGAAGCTGAACAACACCTTTTTATCCTCCACCGCCGAGGACTCAGAGGAGACCATCCGCGGGCTTGTAGCACTGCTGGAAAAAGGAACCGGCTTGCCGCAGGGAACCCTCAATTATCTGACGTTGCCTGCGGCGGACTGATGTTTTTTTGCGGTCCGAAGAATACAATCCACCGCCGCCTCGGCGTGTATGGGCAGATTTCCGGAAGTCTGGGCAGATGTCCCGGTCTCCGGATTTTCCATGCCTGTATAAAAGGCCTGCAGGGCATATCTGGCCAGCAATCCCGACACCCGTCCCCTCTCTATGGAATCCTCGGTGCCCAGAACAATCACTACCAGATCATGCTCCATGATCCCGTCGTCCGCGGTCAGGGATGTGACCAGACAGGCTCCGGCTTTGTTGGTGGTTCCGGTTTTTAAGCCGGTAACTCCGGGCAGATTATACAGAAGCGGATTGGTGTTGCGCACTTCCCGGTTGAGAGAATCCAAAGTGGCAGATTGCAGAGAAGTAATATCCGTAATCTGAGGATAGACCTTCAACAGATAAGATACCAGCCGGAACATGTCCTCCGCGCTCATGCGGTTCTGACGCTTTGCGGGAACAATATCTTCCGTGTAGGACGGCAGACCGTGACTATTGAAAAAAATCGCCTGAGAAAGACCCAAATCCAGCGCTTTCTGATTCATCATTCGAACAAATGCTTCCTCTGAACCGGCAACAGACTGAGCCAGACACAGTGCACATTCGTTGCTGGAAGGCAGAAGGGCGCCCCGTAGGAGATCATGTACGGGAATCTGTTGTCCGGCCTCCAGGGGAATTGCTCCATCGTCTGAACCGGACAAAACTTCAGCAGTTTCAGAGACAGTAACTGAATCCCTCATAGTAAGCTGCCCGGCCGAGATGGCATCCATGACCAGGAGACAAGTCATAAGCTTGGTGGTGCTGGCTATGGGAAAGGGCATATCGGACTGATAGCGGTAATAGACCTCCCCGGTGGTGGCATCTCCCACCAGCACGCTGTTGACTCCGTAAAAATAACCGTTTTGTTCCAAAGCGGCGGGCGATACGCTGAAAGACTCCTCTGTGCGGAACTGCAGAACGCCTGCATCAGGAACAGTGATGTCTACATCCAGGATCATTGCCAGATCTGCTGCCATCATAAAGCAATCGTAATAACCGGAAGACAGTTTCATAATCAGAGTATAGTAATATACAATTTTTCCGCTTACCTTGAATTCGTTTCGCCGCAGGGAAATATCCGGGTTTTCACTGTCTTCCCAAGGGGTATTTTCTCCTCCTACAGGTGTGTAGCTGCTTCCCGGATTCAGGGAAACGGCGCTCTTTTTGATATCCAGAGAAAAGGATTTGTCCGTATCCTTAAGAACCATGGCCATGTCCCGCAGGGAAAGGTAGGTGTTGTTATCATAGCCATAATCCAGAGTTTTTACAGTGCGTGCGGCGCCGGTATCCGCCTGTACCTGACAGGTTCCGGGAATCTCATAGCTTGCGGCTGCCCTGGCCGGCAGGATGGAACATACCAGGATTACGGATAACATAATGGAGCTTACTTTCTGTAAAAATGTTTTCATTTGAATCTCCCTTCCCGTTTTTCTTCTGCTCTTGTCCGGCAACCGGCTTCATACCATTTGCCTGAAAAGAGATTACTGGGATTGTTTTAAAATGTATATAAGTCCGTTGGCACCGGAATCGTTTTCTTCGTACAGAATCAGGGTGGAATCCTTCCTGATATAACGTTCCGCCCTTGTGGTCACAGTCCCGCCGGCTTCAAACTGCCTGGTCAGAACGCCTTCTGCCGCCTCATAGGTGCCGCTGCCGTCATATTGGGCCTGTAACTCTTCCAGGGAAGGAAGCAGGACCGGACCGCAGGACATCAGATAGGACATGGTGGACATCCCGAAAGTCTCGGTTACAAGGGCTTCAACAGCCTCCTTGTCTATATCTCCCGTGTAGCCTGCCATATGAAGCCTCTCGGTCAAAAGCTCCCGGAAAGCTGCGGCAAATGCCTCATAGGCAGCCTGATTGCAGGCGTCATAGTTTTCCGGCAGGATATTGCAGTGAAAGGTCCCCGCAGAGCGGCCGGTTTGCTCCAGAGTCAGATTGACCTGTATGGTCAAATCTTGCATATATGCCTCCATATCTTCCAACGAGACGGAGACAGCTTCTATGTCCTGCAGCCAGCTAAGCGCTGTGACTGCGGCCTGGTCCGTCATATTTAGCTCTGCAGTCCACTCACCGGAAAGGTTCTTGTCTCCCCAACCCCCTCTGCCGCCTGATGAGAAAAAGTATAAATATGCCAAAAGCGCGGTAGACACGCTTAAGGTAAGAAGCAATAGAATAAATACAGTATTTTTCACGATTTTTCTCATTAGGATTTACCCTCCCCGTCTTTCCTCTTCCTGCCAACCTCACTCCCCGCCATAACCTCCTGATACCGCCGGCACCCCTCCACATTATCGGTAACCATTACACAGGCCTGCAGATGCGCATACACC
>JAIDME010000490.1 GCA_029050705.1 Acetatifactor sp. | reverse complement strand
TTTTGCAAGATACACGAGAGGCACGGCAGGGTATGTGCGGGCGCGGTATGATAGGAGAGACATGATATGGTAAAGACCGAACGATTGAAGCTGGTCATAGAAGTCCTGACATCACAGATGAACCACTGGATTTTCTTCACGCTGGTGATGACGGTACGGGGAATTACCATGGGGTTTACGGGAAATTCCACAGGAGATGAGCCTGACTTTTTGCTGTGGGCTGTCTGCGGCCTGGTTCCCATTGCTTTCTTTCTGGTCAGATATTATGCGGAACGGTTCCGGCTTTTTGTACTGTACCACGGGACGGTTCTGGCGGTGCTGTCTGCCGCTGCGCTGCTCTACCGGAACGGGGCGGTCATCTGCGCGGTTTGTGCAGTAGTATATACCATCTGTTCCTTTAAGATGCGGCTGAGAAAAAATAGTGCTGTCTATTCGGAGGGTATCCATCCGCTTGCCGCAGTGGGACTGTCTGCGGCGGCAAATTTTCTGTTTCACATTGAGGACGGCATGCCGGACTGGGACAGATATTATTTATTCATTTTGATCGGGGTGCTGGCCTGTTATATGATCATTTATTATCTGAAGCATTACCTGAATTTCCTGCGGTTGAACGAGTCAAGCGCCGGATATCTGCCCGCCGGGGAGATGCTGAGTGCAGGCATTGGCCTTATACTGCCTTATACGCTGTTTGGGGTTATGATTTTGCTCCTGAGCCTGAATGTGGATTGGCTGGAGCCCATCTTTCAGATATTGACAAAGGGGCTGAAGATGGTGTTGAAATTTATTTTCAGAATCCTGTCGGTCAGTGATGTTGCGGAAGAGCCGATTTCCGTTGAGAAATCCATAAGTTACAGCCCTGAAGCCGAGATACTCAGCCCGCCGGAGGCTGAGAGCTTTTGGCTTTGGGAGGTGCTGGAGTATGCTGTCCTTATCCTTTTTGTCTGCGGCTGTGTTTTTGCATTGATAAAGGGCTTGAGGTGGCTTGTACGGTATTTACGGGAACATTTCGGGAGAAATGCAGCCGGCGAAAACATCGTTACCGGCCGGGAGGATGTTTTGGATGTTCGGGAAAAATGCAGTATTGAGAAAAGCGGTTCCGACAGTAAAAGCCTAAGCCTGTTCCGGATTTTTACCCCTGTTGAGAGGGTGCGCAGACTATATAAAAAGAGGGTTCTTTCCGGTAAGGCCGGGATAAAAGACAGGGGGACACTTAAAGTTATGACAGCGAGAGAGTGCGGTGAGGCTCTTTCTCTGCCGAATATGGCAAGACTTTATGAACAGGCGCGATACTCGGACAGAGAGATTACCTCTGAGGATGTAAGGCGGATGAAACTTGCCTGCGGAGGGCAGGTGACCCCGAATTGATCAGCCGGCGGTATCGTATGACGAAGCGGGCATTCAGAATAACGGCAAGGCGGGAGGGAATATGGATGGGGCTGAAGAAGCATAAGGATATAATTTGCCTGGTGGGAACAATCGTTTTTATTTATGCAGTTTTTCATTTTGTGGGGATTGGCTGTCCCATCAAGTTTGTCACGGGGATTTCCTGTCTCGGATGCGGTATGACGCGGGCGTGGCTGTCTTTGCTGAAGCTGGACTTTGGTGCTGCGTTTTATTACCATCCTCTGTTTATACTGCCTCCCGTTGCGGCCATCGTGTATTTTCTAAAATCTAAAATAAATATAAAAATTTATAAAATAATTATGTTGACAATAGTGATAGCCTTTATTACAATGTATCTGTATCGGCTCATATTTACCGACGGAGATATTGTGGTCTTTGAACCGCAGAATAATATTATTTTCCGTTTGTTTGAGCACAAAAGAAAATGAGAGGAGCGTTTTTGTTATGTTTTGTCCTAAATGTGGCACCAATGTAGAAGACGGCGCGTCGGTATGTCCGAATTGCGGCAGTCCGGTGGGAGAGGAATCCCTGGAGAAGAAGCTGGAGAATACAGCTTCGGATGCGTTCAATAATTCAGGAAATGAATTGAAGAGCGCTTTCAATGATATTCGTAATTCTCTGACAGGAAAAGAGGCACCCTATGCAGGCGAGAAGCTGAAGACAGACAGAGGTCTTCTGGTCTATATCATTCTCACCATAATTACATGCGGTATATACGGCTATTATTTCCTTTACAGGATGGCAAAGGATGTCAACATTGCATGTGAGGGAGACGGTGAAAAAACAGCAGGTCTTCTGCAGTTTATTGTTCTGTCTTATATTACCTGCGGCATCTATGGTATGATCTGGTATTACAAGCTTGGCAACAGGCTGGCGGAGAATGCACCCAGATACGGAATGAACTTCCAGGAGAACGGTACGACAGTGCTTATGTGGCAGATTTTCGGCGTCGTGCTCTGCGGCATCGGCCCCTTCATCGCCATGAGTATTCTGATCAAGAATTCCAATAAGATCTGTGATGCATACAATAAGGCACATAATCTGTAATGTGTATACATAGGCATGACATAGGACAGCGGCTGCGAATTTTCGCGGCCGCTGTTTTGCTGAGGGGTGTCCGGCGGGCACACATTTCTATTCTGCTGACGGTTCCCGTCGGATCAGTGGGCACCCCTATCTGTACCACGGGCTGACAGATCACTGCCTGTCCTGCGGCCCGCCCAGGCGAAAATGACGGCTGCGCTCCAGCCTTTCCCTGAAAATTCCTTCCGCGCCTTCCTCCGTGGGCAGATAATATTGTCTGTCCTTTAAGCTTTCCGGCAGGCAGGTCATGGCGGCGATCTTTTCCTCCGTGTCGTGGGCGTAGGTATAGCCCTCGCCGTAGTGCAGATCGCTCATGAGCCGGGTGGGAGCGTTCCGGATGACCAGAGGAACAGGTTCCGCCAGCTGACTCAGGGCGTCTGTTTTGGCTGTCTCATAGGCCCGGTAAACCGCATTGGAGCGGGGGGCCAGGGACAGATAGATGACCGTCTGGGCCAGGTTCAGATTACACTCCGGCATGCCGTTGAAATGGCAGGCCTGGTAAGCGGCTACAGCCAGGGGCAGCGCCTGGCTGTCCGCCAGCCCCACATCCTCGCTGGCAAAGCGGATGAGCCTGCGGGCGATAAACAGCGGATCCTCCCCCGCCTCCAGCATTCTTGCCAGCCAGTACACGGCGGCGTCGGGGTCGGAGTTGCGCATGGATTTGTGGAGTGCGGAAATCAGATTGTAATGCTCCTCACCCTTTTTATCATATAATAAGGTCTTTTTTCCCAGACACTGTTCCAGTGTCTCCTTTTTTACGGTGACAGAGCCGTCGGAACCAATCTCTCCGTTCAAAACGGCCATCTCCAGAGTGTTCAAGGCGGTGCGCGCATCCCCGTTGGCAAAGGATGCGATCACAGAAAGCAGTTCTCTGTCCATGCGGACATCCATATTTCCGAAGCCTTTTTTGTCAGTCAGGGCATGGGAGAGCAGCTGACACAGATCTTCCTCCGTCAGCTCCTTCAGCACAAATACCTTACATCGGGACAGAAGAGCGGCGTTGATCTCGAAGGAGGGATTCTCTGTGGTGGCGCCGATGAGGGTGATGCTTCCCCGCTCCACATAGGGAAGGAAAGCGTCCTGCTGTGCCTTGTTAAAACGGTGAATCTCGTCCACGAACACCAGGGTGCGGACGCCGAAGGCTCTGTTGTCCTCCGCCTGCTTCATAATATCCTTGATTTCCTTAATACCGCTGGTGACGGCGCTGAAATTGACAAAGTCGGATTTGGTGCGGCCCGCAATGATCTTTGCCAGGGTGGTCTTGCCCACACCCGGAGGTCCCCAGAAGATCATGGAAGGTATCTGGTCCTGCTCCAGCATCCGGCGCAGCAGCATGCCCGGGCCCAGGAGATGTTTCTGGCCGATGTAATCCTCCAGCCTCTGAGGGCGCAGCCTGTCCGCCAGGGGCGCCGTGGCGGGAGAGAGGGAATGTTCGTTCCGGGTGTCAAAAAGAGAAAGCTGATCCATGAGAATGCCTTTCTTTACCGATTAATTTTAGGTGCATTTCTGTTGTATTTCGTCGCTTTTATTATGCGTAACCGAAGGAAATATGTCAATAGACGGGCGCTTTTTACCTGTCAGTGGAAAAGTAACATCTGTCTATATTAATGAAGCGTCCAGAATCCTGTGGTTTCAGCGGGGAATGAAGTGAAAGAGGGCCAGCCGCTTATGATCGGTTTTGACGCGAAAAAGTTGGCGAGCTTCGGGAGAAAACCGATGAATGCTATTGGGCGATGGGAATCAGTAATGCGGAGTATGAGAAAATCGCAAAGGGCTGAGGCGGCAAAAGGCAGACAACCTGTCATTGATTTGACGGTTGTCTGTTTTTTTGTCACTTTTTTCAGGGAAAATACATTGCAAATAAATAGTGACTATGGTACACTTGAAGATAGGGTTATGATAAAAAAATAACAATCAAAAACAAAATCATTGGAGGAAAAAAACATGGCAAAGAAAGTAGTTTTAGCCGGAGCATGCCGTACAGCAATCGGTACTATGGGCGGCACACTGAGCACCACCCCCGCCGCTGAGCTGGGCGCGATCGTCATCAAGGAGGCTCTGAACAGGGCGGGCGTTAAGCCGGAGGATGTGGATCAGGTATATATGGGTTGTGTTATCCAGGCGGCTCAGGGCCAGAACGTGGCTCGTCAGGCATCCATCAAGGCAGGACTTCCCATTGAAGTGCCCGCTGTCACCATGAACGTAGTGTGCGGTTCAGGCTTAAACTGCGTGAACCAGGCGGCGCAGATGATCATGGCAGGAGATGCAGACATCGTGGTCGCAGGCGGTATGGAAAACATGTCCATGGCTCCCTATGCAATTCCCCAGGCCCGTTACGGCTACAGGATGAACAACGGCACACTGGTTGATACCATGATCAAGGATGCCCTCTGGGATGCGTTCAATGATTATCATATGATCACTACAGCTGACAATATCTGCCGTGAGTGGGGCCTGACCCGTGAGGAACTGGACGAGTTTGCGCTGAAGAGCCAGCAGAAGGCTGAGGCTGCTCAGAAGTCCGGCGCTTTTGACAAGGAGATTGTTCCTGTCATGGTGAAGAAAAAGAAGGAGACCATCGAGTTCAAGGTAGACGAGGGGCCTCGCGCTGGATCCACCATCGAAGGACTGCAGAAGCTCCGTCCCATCAATCCCGACGGCTTTGTTACAGCAGGCAACGCTTCCGGCATCAATGACGGTGCGGCGGCAATTGTTGTCATGAGCGAGGAGAAGGCGAAGGAGCTGGGCGTTAAGCCTATGGCTACCTTTGTGGCGGGCGCTCTGGCAGGCGTTCGTCCCGAGGTTATGGGTATCGGACCCGTTGCGTCCACAAAGAAGGTGCTGGCTAAGACCGGCATGAAGATAGAAGACTTTGACATCATCGAGGCAAACGAGGCGTTTGCAGCACAGTCTGTTGCAGTGGGCAAGGATCTCGGCATTGATGTTGACAGGCAGCTGAATCCCAACGGCGGCGCTATCGCTCTGGGCCATCCCGTAGGCGCTTCCGGATGCCGTATTCTGGTTACGCTGCTTCATGAGATGCAGGCAAGGGGCGCAAAGACCGGTCTGGCTACTCTGTGTATCGGCGGCGGCATGGGCTGCTCTACCATCGTAAAGATTGAAGACTAAATCGGTTGTGCTGCTGCAAGCGGCATGATGGAAAATTTGGAGGATTGGTTAAGTATGGAATTTGTATTGTATGAACAGAAGGGCAATATCGCGACCATCACCATCAACCGTGAAAAGGCGCTGAACGCCCTGAATTCCCAGGTGCTGGATGAACTGAGCGCTGTTCTGGACGGAGTTGACCTGAATGAGGTGCGCTGTCTTGTCCTTACCGGTGCGGGACAGAAGTCCTTTGTTGCCGGTGCAGACATAGGGGAGATGAGCACGTTGACTAAGGCAGAGGGCGAGGCCTTCGGCAAAAAGGGCAATGATGTGTTCCGTAAGCTGGAGACATTCCCGATTCCTGTAATTGCGGCGGTAAACGGATTCGCGCTGGGCGGCGGCTGTGAGATTTCCATGAGCTGTGACATCAGACTTTGTTCTGACAATGCCGTGTTCGGACAACCTGAGGTGGGGCTGGGAATTACGCCGGGCTTTGGCGGAACCCAGAGGCTGGCACGTCTGGTAGGCGCAGGTATGGCAAAGCAGATGATCTACACTGCCCGTAACATCAAAGCTCCGGAGGCTTTGAGAATCGGTCTGGTAAACGAGGTATTTTCGGCTGAGACAGACGCCGAGGGCAATGTGACAAAGACGGCTCAGGAGGTTCTGCTGGCGGCGGCGGAGAAGATGGCGTCCACCATAGCAAAGAATGCGCCCATCGCTGTCCGCAACTGCAAGAAGGCTATCAATGACGGTCTTGACGAGGATATGGATGAGGCGCTGGTCATCGAGGAGAAGCTGTTCGGCGCATGCTTCGAGACGGAAGACCAGAAGTATGGTATGGCTTTCTTCCTTGACAAGAACAAGGAAAAGGTGAAGGAGCCGTTCAAAAACATGTAGCCATCTAACTGCCGGATTCTTGAGATGAAATCAGGTACAAAAAACGAACCAATATATAAGGAGGATTCACACAATGAAAGTAGGTATTATCGGTGCGGGCACCATGGGTGCCGGGATTGCACAGGCGTTTGCCATGACAGACGGCTATGAGGTTTGCCTTTGCGACATCAAGCAGGAGTTTGCCGACGGCGGCAAGGCAAAGATTCTGAAGAACCTGAATTTCCTGGTAGGCAAGGAAAAGATTACCCAGGAGAAGGCTGACGCGATTGCGGCAAAGATTGTGACCGGGCTGAAGGACATTTGTACAGAGTGCGACCTGGTTATCGAGGTCTGCCCTGAGAATATGGCGATCAAGAAGCAGACCTTTACAGAACTGCAGCAGATTGTTAAGAAGGACTGCATTTTTGCATCCAACACCTCCTCCCTTTCCATCACGGAGATGGGCAACGGGCTGGATCGTCCTCTGATCGGTATGCACTTCTTCAATCCCGCTGACAGGATGAAGCTGGTTGAGGTGATCGCAGGCGCTAACACCCCCGCAGATCTGGTTGAGAAGATTAAGAACATTGCAACGGAAATCGGCAAGACCCCCGTTGAGGTAAATGAGGCGGCAGGCTTCGTGGTAAACAGGATCCTGATTCCCATGATCAACGAGGCAATCAACGTATATGCAGCAGGTGTTGCATCTGTCGCTGACATTGACGTAGCTATGCAGCTGGGCGCAAATCATCCCATGGGACCTCTGGCTCTCGGCGATTACATCGGACTGGACATCGTCCTGGCTATCATGGAAGTCATCTATGCCGAAACCGGCGACTCCAAGTATGCTCCTGCTCCTTTGCTGAGAAAGATGGTTCGTGCGGGCAAGCTGGGCAAGAAGACCGGAGAGGGCTTCTACAACTATACGAAGTAATTAAAGCGAATATCAAATAAATAGATGGAGGATTAAACATCATGGATTTTACATTATCCAAAAAACATGAGATGGCGAGACAGCTGTTCAAGGACTTTGCCGAGAACGAGGTAAAGCCTCTGGCACAGGAGGTTGACGAGGAAGAGCGTTTCCCCAGAGAGACTGTGGAGAAGATGGCAAAGTACGGCTTCCTGGGCATTCCCGTTCCCAAGGAGTACGGCGGACAGGGCTGTGATATTCTGACATATGTTATGTGTGTCGAGGAACTTTCTAAGGTCTGCGGCACCACAGGTGTTATCGTTTCCGCACATACCTCTCTCTGCATTGACCCCATTCTGACCTACGGCACAGATGAGCAGAAGCAGAAGTACATTCCCGACCTGGCAAGCGGACGCAAGATAGGCGCGTTCGGCCTGACTGAGCCCGGCGCCGGCACTGATGCGCAGGGACAGCAGACAAAGGCTGTACTGGATGGGGACGAGTGGGTTATTAACGGCTCCAAGTGCTTTATTACCAACGGTAAAGAGGCTGATGTTTACATTGTGATTGCAGTGACCGGCATCGTCGAGAAGAAGGGCAAAAAGCTGAAAGAGATTTCTGCTTTCATTGTTGAAAAGGGTACACCCGGCTTCACCTTCGGTACAAAGGAGAAGAAGATGGGTATCCGCGGCTCCTCCACCTACGAGCTTATTTTTACAGACTGCCGTATCCCCAAGGGCAATCTGCTGGGGCAGCAGGGCAAGGGCTTTAACATTGCGATGCATACCCTGGATGGCGGACGTATCGGTATTGCCGCACAGGCTCTCGGTATTGCGGAGGGCGCTCTGGAGAGAACCATCGCATACACCCAGGAGAGGAAGCAGTTCGGCAAGTCTATCAGCGGCTTCCAGAACACTCAGTTCCAGCTGGCTGATATGGCTACCAAGGTTGAGGCTGCCAAGATGCTTGTATACAAGGCTGCGCTTAAGAAGGATGAGTACAGGAGCAATTCCAAGATATCCTATTCCGTGGAGGCTGCACAGGCTAAGCTGTATGCGGCGGAGGTTGCCATGGAGGTTACCACCAAGGCTGTTCAGCTGCATGGCGGTTACGGTTATATCAGAGAGTACGATGTGGAGCGCATGATGCGTGACGCAAAGATTACCGAGATTTATGAGGGCACATCCGAGGTTCAGAGGATGGTCATCTCCGCGAATCTGCTCAAGTAAGCCGGGAACCATTTGCCGGGCTGAGCGGTTTTCCTGCTTGCAGGAAAAACCGGGAAGAACGGTAAATGAGTCGCGGTGCAGCGCAGCACCGCGACGCTGGAAGCCGAAGGCTTTCAGCGTTCCCGCGAAGGGATGCGGGAAGTATGGTTCCCGCGAAGGGATGCGGGAGGTTCTGTTCCCGTGAGATAAGCGCTATATAAATATAAGGAAGAAGGAGAAAATACAATGAAAATTGTTGTTTGTATTAAGCAGGTGCCCGACACAAAGGGCGGCGTGAAATTTAATCCTGACGGAACTCTTGACAGAGGCGCAATGCTTGCTATCATGAATCCTGATGACAAGGCAGGTCTGGAGGCCGCGCTGAGACTGAAGGAGCAGTATGATGCAGAGGTTACCGTGCTGACCATGGGTCTTCCCAAGGCGAAAGATGTACTCTGTGAGGCAATGGCCATGGGCGCTGACAAGGGTATTCTTGTAACCGACAGAGTGCTGGGCGGCGCGGATACCTGGGCTACTTCCACCACCGTTGCAGGCGCGCTGAGAAATATTGACTACGATCTGATCATTACCGGACGTCAGGCCATTGATGGAGACACCGCGCAGGTTGGCCCTCAGATTGCCGAGCATCTGGGAATTCCCGTGATTTCCTATGCACAGGACATCAAGATTGACGGAGACAAGGTTATCGTTCAGAGACAGTATGATGACAGATATCATGTTCTGGAGGCAAAGATGCCCTGCCTGATCACTGCTCTTTCCGAACTGAATGAGCCTCGCTATATGACACCCGGCGGAATCTTTGACGCATGTGACGCAGAGATTACCACATGGGGCAGAGCTGACCTGAAGGATGTTGACGACAGCAACTTAGGAGCAGCAGGTTCTCCCACCAAGATTGCAAAGGCGTCCGACAAGGTGCGCAAGGGCGCAGGCGAGAAGGTTGTTCCTGATTCGCCGGAAGATGCAGTGAACTATATTGTGGGCAAATTCAAAGAGAAGCACATTATCTAATATAGGAGGCAAACCATGGTAACCAAGAATATTGAAGAATACAAGGGCGTATTTGTGTTCGCCCAGCAAGTAGACAATGAAATCAGCGGGATTGCATTTGAGTTGCTTGGAAAAGGCAAGGAGCTTGCTGAGAAGCTTTCTACGGAAGTTACTGCAGTTTTGATCGGATATCAGGTAAAGGGACTGGCTGACAAGTTGGCAGAATACGGAGCAGACAAGGTAATCCTTGTGGATGACCCTGAGCTGGAGGTTTACAGGACAGAGCCCTATGCTCATGCGCTGGCTTCCGTCATTGATAAGTATAAGCCTGAGATTGTTCTGGTGGGGGCTACTGCTATCGGAAGAGACCTTGGTCCTACCGTTTCCGCGAGAGTGGCAACCGGTCTGACTGCAGACTGTACCGTGCTGGAAATCGGCGATTTCCCGATGGAGCCCAAGCCCGGCATAGAGCAGAAGCACAATCAGCTTCTGATGACCCGTCCTGCATTTGGCGGAAACACCATTGCAACCATTGCGTGCCCTGACAACCGTCCTCAGATGGCAACCGTTCGTCCCGGTGTTATGCAGAAGATTGCGCCCGTGGCAGGTGCAAAGGCTGTGGTTGAGGAGTTTAATCCCGGATTTACTCCCAACGGCAGATATGTAACTATCAAGGAAGTGGTTAAGGCTGTTTCCGATACCGTTGACATTATGGATGCAAAGGTTCTGGTGTCCGGCGGACGTGGTGTCGGAAGCCCTGAGAACTTTAAGATATTGGAGGAGCTTGCCGAGGTTATGGGCGGTACCGTATCCTGTTCCCGTGCAGTGGTGGATTCCGGCTGGAAGCCCAAGGATCTGCAGGTGGGACAGACCGGCAAGACTGTTCGCCCTCAAATCTACTTTGCAATCGGTATCTCCGGAGCTATCCAGCATGTTGCAGGTATGGAGGAGTCTGATCTTATCGTGGCTATCAACAAGGACGAGAGTGCTCCTATCTTTGATGTGGCTGACTACGGTATCGTGGGCGATCTGAACAAGATTGTGCCTGCTCTGACCGCAGCGCTGAAGGCTGAGAAGGAAGCAAAGAATAATAATTAAGAAATTCCGGTGTGAATGACAGGCGCATTCGCGGATTCATCATCAGACTTTAAAGGATGAATCCGGTGGGTGCGCCTGTTTTGGATTTGCGCTTTTTTATGGGTTTGCATGCCGCATCTTTTCCTTTATTTTCAGACCCAGTTCAAAGGCAAGCAGGGCAATCTTGCTCTTGTCATCCAGGCGCACCTGGCCGGAGAGGCTTCGGGGCTGCCACTCGGAGTGGTCCAGATTATCTCCTGCGTAGAGAAACTGGAAGAACCCGGTTTTCCTGAAATTGCACATTGCCTGCATACCGGCGCATTCCATCTCCACACAGATTGCACCCTGCTTTTTTCGCTGCTCCACTTTGCCGCGGGTCTCCCGATAGCAGGCATCCGTAGTCCAGGTGACTCCCTCCACATAGGGGTAGCCGAACTCCGCAAGCACCGCCTGAAACAAATCTCTGTACTCCGGATTTACATCAATAAAGTCAGAGGGCGGAGCATAGTGATAGCTCAGGCCCTCGTCCCGCAGGGCCTTTGTGGGGATAATAATGCCGCAGTCCTCTATGTTCTTATCCAGAACACCACAGTTTCCGAACAGGATCAGCTGTTTGCTGCCCATTGCAACAATGTCCTCGTAATTTCCCACACAACTGGGTTCACCCACAGGGGAGCGAAAAAAGGCAAAGGTTTCTCCCTTGTAAGTGACTTCGTAGATGGCAAGTGTTCCGTCCGCAGAGTGAACCTCGCCGATTTCCCTTGCGTCCTCAAAGAAGGCAAGCATGGCCTGGAACAGGTGAAGAGAAAAGCAGGACACGGACACATTCGGGAAGTCCGGGATTTTCCGGACAATCATTTCAGGGTTGATCACAGCGTTTTGTGTTGCATCAAATTCTTCCAATAGCATAACATTCTCCTTTCGACCAACAAAAAAGCACCTGACAGGCTGTGCCGGTTATGTTATCTGAAAATATGTATTTTGTCAAGAAATAATTTTATGATATAACAGCAAGACTGAACTGTTACCGGTTTTCAGAAATTCTACCGAATCATTGTGGCAGTATGGGAAAAGCTATGGTATACTGATTTTATGCAATGTACAAAAATTAAGAATAAATCCGAAGGAAAGCTTTCGGCTGCTTTCCGGGAGGAATGATTATGGCGAAGCAGAAAGAAGTCAGAACCAATGCCATGAGGATTCTGGAGGCCATGCAGATTCCGTTTGAACACTATGCCTATGAGTGTAAGGAATTTGTGGACGGACTGCAGATAGCGGACATGCTGGGACTGCCCTATAGAAAAGTGTATAAGACGCTGGTGACAGTGGGAAACAGCAGGAAT
The DNA here is from genome assembly GCA_029050705.1 of Acetatifactor sp. Lineage (GTDB taxonomy): Bacteria > Bacillota > Clostridia > Lachnospirales > Lachnospiraceae > Acetatifactor. The sequence continues at coordinate 4,669 of JAIDME010000490.1, read as the reverse complement.
TATTTTGTGTTTGTCATTCCCATTGCGGAGGAGCTGGATTTGAAGGCGGCGGCCCGCAGTGTGGGCGAAAAGAGCGTGGAGATGCTGCATGTGAAGGATATCAATGCGGTCACGGGCTATATTCGGGGCGGCTGCACCGCTGTGGGCATGAAAAAGCAGTATGTGACCCGCATCGACAGCTCGGCAAAGGCGCTGCAAAAGATGATTGTCAGCGGAGGGCGGATCGGCTCCCAGCTGGAGCTTGCGCCTGCGGATCTTGCAAGAGCGGCGAAGGCTGAGTTTGCGGATATTGTCAGGCACTGAAGGTCAGAGAGAGTAAATTTATCCGCGTCGGAAAGAATATAGGATATGCCGGAGAACCGGCAGCTGCAGCACGGGAAAATATTATGGAATAAGACACGCAGGAGAACAGACGGATGCAGAACGGGAAAAATATTATGGAATATGACACAGTCGCGCTGGACGAGGAACAGAATGCGGTGGTTATTATCGACCAGACGCTGCTGCCCGGCAGGACAGAGCTGGTTTCCCTGAAGACTGCCCGGGAAATTCGGGATGCTATTTATCTTTTGAAGGTGCGTGGAGCACCGGCAATCGGCGTGGCGGCGGCCCTGGGGATTTATGTGCTGGCAAAGGAAATTGCAGAGCGGGATTTTGAAGAGTTTTATGCCGGATTCTGTGAATATAAGGATTATCTGGACTCAGCGAGACCCACGGCGGTTAACCTTTCCTGGGCGCTGAAGCGCATGGAGGCGGTGGCCCTGAAGGCCGGAAGAGATGAGAAGAAGTCGGTGGCTGAGGTGAAGGAAGCTTTGCGCCGGGAAGCCCTGAGCATTTGGAAAGAGGACATTGAAGTATGTCGCAGAATCGGAGAAAACGGCTTGAAACTGGTGCAGCCCGGGGCTGGAATCCTGACGCACTGCAATGCAGGAAAGCTTGCCGCTGTCAGATACGGAACGGCTACAGCTCCCATCTATCTGGGGCAGGAGAGAGGTTATCATTTTCGTGTATTTGCGGATGAGACCCGCCCGCTTTTGCAGGGGGCCAGGTTGACCTCCTTCGAACTTGCTGCGGCGGGAGTGGATGTGACCCTGATCTGTGACAATATGTGCGGGGCTGTCATGTCAGCCGGGCTGGTGGATGCAGTGTTTGTGGGCTGTGACCGGGTGGCAGCAAACGGGGATACTGCCAACAAGATCGGTACTTCGGTGGTTGCGGCAGTTGCGAAGCATTACGGTGTGCCGGTGTATATCTGTGCTCCGACTTCCACCATTGATCTGGATACTCCGTCCGGGAAAGAAATTAAGATTGAAGAGCGTCCGGGTGATGAGGTAACGGAAATGTGGTATAAAGAGCGCATGGCACCGGAGGGAGTGAAAGTATACAATCCGGCCTTTGACGTTACAAACCATGAACTGATCGCGGGGATTGTCACGGAGTTCGGCATTGTCAGGGCACCCTATGAGACCGGCCTGAAGGCAATTATGAAATCTGCACTTGAACAGGTTGACGTGTGAACTGTAGGAAAAACATTCCACCTGTGCGGTTGGATGCTCCACAGAGCATCCAACCTGACGCCCACATTCGCAAAACCCGCGCTTACGCGCTCCTGCGTCTGCTTATACATCCGCGTTTTGCTCATTTGGGAGTGGGTTGCTAATCCAAAGGCTCACCTGCATTGCAATAAATTGCATGCAGGCAAACCATTGGATTGCAACCGCACAGGTGAAAAATATTCTGCGAAGAGGGACTGCGGAATAGAATAAACGGAAGGATATCGGAAGCAAATATAGATGAATGACGAGAGAATGAACGAATCGGAAGAAGAGCGGAGACTGCGGCGCAGGCGAAGGCTTGAGGAGATGAAGAGGGAGAAGCGTAGAGCGGAGTTGATGCAGAGAAAGGTGATTCCGGCGGCTGCGCTGGCGATTCTGATTGTTGCGGTCGTGGGTATAAGTGCTCTGATCATGGGTGGCCGCAGGGAAAAACCGGATAACAGCGGCGAGCAGTCTATGGCTTCCGTGGGCGGCTATCCGGAAAGAGACGAAGGATATATTATGCTGACCATGCCGCCGGAGGAATCGGACGATGAAGGCGGAACCGCACTGCCGGAAGAACCGAACGGAGAAGGCGCAGACGAGGAAATCATGTCGTCGGAAGGATCGGACAAGGAAGGTGTGGGAACTCCGGCGTCTCAGACACCCGGCATTGCAGGCACGGAAACCCCGCAGCCGAAAGTTTATACGGCGGTGAGCACTTCCGCCACCACGGGGTTTGCGGAAGAAGTTATCAGCGAATACGGTGTGGTGATTGATGTGGAGAACGGCACCATACTGGCGCAGAGAAATGCAAAGACCACCATGAGTCCGGCATCCATGACAAAGGTGTTGACGGTGTTGACGGCGGCTGATGCGCTGGGAATAGGGGGAGCAGACTGGGCGAGTAATCCTGTATTGGATGAAACCTTTGAAATTACCATAAATATAACAGATTACAGTTTTGTAAACGGATGCAGTAATGTAGGATTTGACGTGGGAGAGAAAGTAACGGTCAGAGATCTGTTCTACGGGACGATCCTGCCATCCGGAGCTGATGCGGCGCTGGGCCTTGCCTGCTATGTGGCGGGCTCTCACGAGGCATTTGTGGAACTGATGAACCGGAAGCTGGAGGAGCTGGGCTTGTCGGATTCCACACATTTTACTAATTGTGTTGGACTGTATGATGAGAACCATTACAGCACAGTGTATGACATTGCGGTTATTCTGAAAACAGCAGCGGACAATCCCTTTTGCAGGGCAGTGCTGTCGGCGCACAAATACAATACCGGTGCCACCGAGCAGCATCCGGAGGGACTGTTGATCTCAAACTGGTTTCTGCGCAGGATTGAGGACAAGGACACTCACGGGGAGGTAATCTGCGGCAAGACAGGATATGTGGTACAGTCAAAAAACTGTGCGGCAAGCCTTGCGGCAGATGTTCATGGGAAAGAGTATATCTGTGTCACCGCAGGCTCCAGCGGAAGCGGGCCGTGTCTTAACGACCATGTGAAACTGTACCAGACCTGGTTGGCTGCGGAATAGTGTGAGAAAAGTCTGCAAAGCAGACTTTTCTCACACGGAAGAATGCCCAAAATGCGGGCATTCTTCTTATGAAGGAATTGAACAGCGTGGAGGTTAGTGTGCCGTAGTGTTGGAGTTGTCATAGTATGCCTTCACCCGGATTGCCTGGCTGTAGTCACCGAATTTTTCGCCGAACAGGGTTAATCCGCCGCAGTTGGCAGTATCCTGCGGCACGGAAAAGGTGAAGTAGATGGAACTGTTATGGTCTATATGCAGATCCTGAATTTTGGTCTTTGAGATGCGCATCGTTCCGTCAATGAAGGTGCCGTTCTCGTTGATGATCAGAGACTTCAGCAGTCCGTACTGATTCAGCAGCTCTGGCCACCAATAAGGGGAAATAATACCCCGCCTTGCGCCGTAATCTCCCGGGCTGACCCAGGTTCCCAGCGGAATATCGTTGATGGAAAAATGGATATCACTGGGATAGTCCTGATTGAATTCGGGGCACTCTGAAGAAATTTCAAAGGAGATCTGAAGTTCATGCAGGGACTGGCCCGGATTCAGACGGTTGGGAAGATTATAGGTCAGGCTGCCGTAACCGATCCATACAATATCTGCCTCGAAGCGTTCCGGGTAGGAAAATACCTTTGGATTGTCCAGCTCGCCGATAATATTGGCGGGGGTTGCCAGGCCGCAGGTAGGATGAACGTCACAGGAGATGAAATGACCTACGGAGATATCATCCGTATAGCAGTGCCTGGGCTTTGCCTGGGGAGCCATGTCCACCAGCAGGCGGGAGTAGGTGGGATGCACAATTTTCATGATTCCTCTCTTTCCGGAAGTTGTGTGGATCGCCACCAGTCCGGCATCCTCCAGCTTGCTGACATGCAGTGAGATAGCGCTGTTGGTCAGTCCCAGAGCCTTTGCCAGGTCATTCATGCTCATTTGGTCGTTTTCATATATTAATTCTAAGATACGGAGCCTCATGGGAGTACTCAGTGCCTTAAAAATCTCCTCCGCCTCGGAGAGCGAATGCAAATATAACATTTTATTTCCTCCTGTTATTCAGTCGTTGCTTAAACTATCCGTAATAATTAACCGGTAAAACCATAATCTATCGTATATGCTGATTATAATCAGAACAAAAAGTTAAGTCAATACATAAATAGTCAAAAAATATCAAAAATTTCGTCAGAATAGAATACCCCATGATTTTATGTGCAATATAGACAAAAAAACGAAAGTAATTTTGTAAACTGAGAATCAAAATGTATATTGATTGTTAGTTGCGGATGTGGTAAGTTAATAGTAAAGTTAAGCGAATTCAACAATGTTTGAGTAAAAACTTAAAAGAAACGGAAATAAACGACTTTTTAAAGGATAAATCAAGCTAAAACTTAAAAAATGACTTAAATACATATGCAAAGTGCATGGCAAAAAGAAAATGAAAATGTTTTTTTCGTCAAACTGTATATAGAGACAGATTAAGGAGGTTTCGCATGGTGCGGAAAAAGTATGGAAGAATCATAGCGTCAGTGCTGCCGGCCGCGATGGCAGGGGGGGGGGGAGTTTCGGCAGGAAGTATCGGATCTGTTTCTGGGGGCGAAGGA